>NZ_LZJD01000039.1:0-20388 GCF_001666875.1 Mycobacterium sp. E802 | reverse complement strand
CGGTTCATCGGTGAACAATGCTTGGTCCGGTGGCCCAACCATATGGGCCCGAACGGCTTTCGGGGTGATCCCCAGATCTAACTCGCCCTGGGTGTCATCGGCCAGCAGCCGGCGGGCCTCCTCGATGAGCAGACCCAACTCGGCGTCATCACGCGCAGAGCCCACATGACGAACAATCCGGCGGCGCCCGTCCACGGATTCGGCGATCTGGACTGCCGTCGCGCCCGAGGCCGTGCGCACTCGCCGAATCCAGACCATCCAGGCAGCCTACTGATCCAAATTAGTGCCTAGCAGGTGCACTAAGCTAAGGCATCACCGCAGGTCAACGCGCCGCCGCTCTCGAAAACAGGCCAAAGTGACCCAACTCGGGAACGACGAAACATTCCGTCAGCCAATCCGATTGCGATTGTCGAACCTGTGGACGGATCTACCACCTACGGTAGGAGCCATGCGCCTGAACTTGCCGGCACTCGTCGCAGCAGCGGTTTTCGCCCTTGCGGGTTGTTCGAACGGAGCCGCTGACAACCATGCCGACCTCAACGGCCACACCTTTGTGTCGGTGCAGGTCGAGGGCGAACAGATCCCCGGCGGTGGCCCGTTGACGGTCGGATTCGACGGCAATCAGATCAGCACCTTCGCCGGATGCAACCACGGCTCGGGCACCGCCGACCTCTCCGACGGCCGGATCACCACCCAGTTGGCGATGACCATGATGGCCTGCCCACCGCCGGTCGGTGACTCCGACGCCTGGGTGTCGAAGTTCTTCGAGGCGCGGCCGACGTGGACGCACTCCGGTGACGACCTGACGTTGCAGACCGACGCCGCGAAGGTCACGTTGCGCGATAAGAAGGTGGTCGACCCCGACCGCTCCCTGACCGGCACCACCTGGCGGGTCGTCAGCCTGGTGTCCGCACAGGCGGTCAGCACTTCGGTCGCGCTCGAGCAGTCCAAGCCCACCTTGACCATCGCCGCCGACGGCGCGGTGAGCGGTTCGACCGGGTGCAACCAGATCACCGGGCACGCAACGGTTTCCGGATCGCCTGCGGTGATCGAATTCGGCCCGCTCGGCGTCACCAGGAAGGCCTGTCCCCCGGACGTCGACGAAGTTGAGCAAGCGGTGTTGCGGGTTCTCAAGGGGACGGTGCAGACCGCGATCGACGCCGACGAGCTGAGGCTGACCGGCGCAGACGGCAACGGATTGATCCTGCGGGCGCAGTGAGCGTTACAGCGGTGACGCTCCGCGCAGATGCTCGAAGATCAGCGAGGTCTGGGTACCGGCAACATCGGTGTCGGCGTTGAGGTTCTCCACCACGAACGCCCTCAGATCCTCGGTGTCCCGCGCAGCGACATGCAGGATGAAGTCGTCGCCGCCGGCCAGGAAGTAGACATCCATCACCTGGGGCAGCGTGCGGATGTGCGCGATGAAGCTACGGATCTTGCCGCGCGCATTCGATTGCAGGCGTACCGAGATCATCGCCTGCAGGCTCAACCCGACAGCCGCGGGATCGATATCGGTGTAGAACCCGCGGATCACCCCGATCTCCTGAAGCCGGCGTACCCGACCGTGGCACGTCGACGCGGCGATACCGACCGCATCGGCCAACGCACTGTTGGACATGCGGGCATCGCCGTGCAGCGCCAACAGGATGCGCCGGTCCACCTCGTCGAGATCGGGCCGAACATCCTTCGACGCACGCCGAGCCCCACCCGCTGAAACCGACGATTCCTCTGCCATAGATGGAATCTATCGAATTATTGACACACATATTGTTCAAAGCCCGAAGTTTCTTCACAATTTGAGTACACATCGATTCTAAGGAGCGATCATGCTCGTCGGCATCCCGGCCGAGATCAAGAACAACGAATACCGCGTGGCGATCACACCGGCAGGGGTGGCGGAGCTGACCCGACGCGGTCACGATGTCCTCATCCAGGCCGGCGCCGGAGACGGCTCGGCAATCAGCGACAGCGACTACAAAGCCGCGGGTGCCGAGATCGTCGCCACGGCCGAACAGGTGTGGGCCGAAGCGGAGTTGCTGCTCAAGGTGAAGGAGCCCATCGCGGCCGAATACTCGCGGATGCGCCGTGGCCAGACCCTGTTCACGTATCTGCACCTGGCCGCGTCGAAGGACTGTACCGATGCCCTGCTGGCCTCGGGCACCACCTCGATCGCCTACGAGACGGTGCAGACCACAGACGGCGCGTTGCCGCTCCTGGCCCCGATGAGCGAGGTCGCCGGCCGATTGTCCGCCCAGGTGGGTGCCTACCACCTGATGCGCAGCCACGGCGGTCGTGGCGTGCTGATGGGCGGGGTGCCCGGCGTGGCCCCGGCCGAGGTCGTCGTCATCGGCGGCGGCGTGGCCGGCTACAACGCCGCTCGCATCGCCAAGGGCATGGGCGCCCACGTCAACGTGTTCGACGTCAACATCAACACGCTGCGCCGGATCGACAACGAATCGGGCGGCAGCATCGAGACCCGCTACTCCTCGACGCTCGATCTCGAGGACGCGGTCAAGGGCGCCGATCTGGTGATCGGCGCAGTGTTGGTGCCCGGCGCCAAGGCCCCCAAGCTCATCGCCAATTCCACTGTCGCGCATATGAAGCCGGGCGCAGTGTTGGTCGACATCGCCATCGATCAGGGCGGCTGCTTCGAGGACTCACGTCCCACCACACATGACGATCCGACGTTCCCCGTCCACGGCACCGTCTTCTACTGCGTGGCCAACATGCCGGGCGCGGTGCCACGGACATCCACCTACGCCCTGACCAACGCCACCATGCCCTACGTGCTCACACTTGCAGACAGGGGCTGGCAGGCCGCCTGCGCTGCCGACCCCGCACTGGCCAAGGGACTGTCCACGCACGAGGGCGCGTTGCTGTCGGAGCAGGTCGCCACCGATCTCGACCTGCCGTTCACCGATCCGGCGACATTGCTCTGGTAGCCACTCGACCTTTGTTGACAGGTGTCAAGTATCGTGGGCGCCATGCTGCAGGAGTTGTTCGCCACCGTTCCGATCACCACGGATGAGGCGCTCGGCGCCTTCGACGCCGCCGATGCGGTCGAACCCGACTTCATGATCGGTACGTGGCATGGCGCGGAACTGCCCACGCGCCATCCCATGGACGGGATGCTCGCCGCGAGCGGCTGGTGGGGTAAGCAGTTCGTCGACGCCGAAACGGTGCATCCGCTGTTGTTCCCGACCAGCGACAAAACCGCGCTGTGGCCGCTCAACCCGCTGCCGGCCTTCGGCGGCCTCGGCGTGGCCATCAAACTGCCCTTCCTCAAGAAGCAGCCGATGTCCGGGCCGATCACCGCCCTGCGACCGGTGTTGCAGGCCCGTTCGGCCAAGGCACGGTTGCGCACCACCCGCTACCGCGGCGTCGACACCGCCACGATGATCTACGACCAGCTGCCGATCCACGACGTGTTCCGCAAGCTGTCCGAGGACGCGGTGATCGGGGCGATGGACCTGCGCGGCTCCCGCCGACCGTATTTCTTCGTGCTGCAGCGCGACAATTCGCTGCCGGTGATTTAGCCGTCGAAACTCAAAGAACCGACGGTAGAACGAGAGCCGTCAGCTCGCCGATGACCGCTCGTTGGTTCTCGGCCTTCGGGTCGTCGGCCTGCGACCGCGTCAGCATCACCAGCAGAATGCGCTGCCCGTCGGGCCCGTAGGCGATACCGGCGTCATTGGTACTGCCGTAGTCGCCACTGCCGGTCTTGTCGGCGGTGGTCCACCCCTCGGGTAGGCCGGCACGCATGCTCGATGTCTGGTTGGCGCGCATCCAGTCCTCCAACTGGCGGCGTTGCCGCGGGCTCAGCGCATCGCCGGTCAGGATTGCGCGGTATCCGACCGCCAACGCCGCGGGCGTGCTCGTATCCCTGGGATCACCGGGTATCGCCGAGTTCAGTTCGACCTCCCAGCGGTCCAGACGGGTGCGTTGGTCGCCGACGCTGCGGGCGAACTCGGTGACCGCGGCCGGACCGCCAATGGCTTTCAGCAACAGGTTGGCTGCCGTGTTGTCGCTGCGCTGCAGCGCAGCCTGGCACAGCTCGCCCATCGTCATCTCGGCGCCGGCGTGAGTCTCGGTGACCGGTGAATTGGACACGATCGCCTGCGGGTCGACGAAAACCCGGTGATCCAACGACAGCTGCCCATGCTCCACCAGCTGCAACACCCTGGCCACGGCGTAGGCCTTGAAGGTCGAGCACATCGCGAACATGTCGTCGGGCCGATGGGTCACCCGCCGGCGAGTATCGAGGTTTTCTGCATACAACCCGACCAACAGGTTGTGGCGGCGTTCCAGTTCGGCGATCTGGTCGTCGACCGGAGCTGCGAGCGCCGGTACGGCCCCGCCCATCCCGGCCCCGACGGCGGCTGCCGCCACGAGCGAACCGATGAGAACGTTGCGCCGCGAGAGTTCCATCACCGGGCTACCCTAACGCGTCAACCTGCGATGGACTGAAGCCGTTGCGGCAGTTTCTTTTTCGAGCGGTACGGACCAAGCACCGCGGCCCCGTAGTCGCGGGTCAGCAACTGGTGCGCCACGGCGTTGACCTCTTCGAGGGTGACGGCGTCGATCTGGGCCAGGGTGTGATCGATCGTCCGGTGTTCACCGTAGTTGAGCTCGCTGCGCCCGATCCGATGCATACGTGAGCCGGAGTCTTCCAGGCCGAGTACCAGACCACCCCGCAACGAGCCCTTGGCGATCCGGCACTCGTCGGCGGTGATGCCGTCGCGGGCAACACCTTCCAGCACGTCCGTGGTCACCCGGACCACTTCGTCGAACCGGTCGGGCTGGCAACCGGCATACACCGACAGAGCCCCACTGTCGGCGAAGGTGTCCACCGTCGAATACACCGAGTAAGCCAAGCCGCGGGATTCCCGAATCTGTTGAAACAGACGGGAACTCAGCCCACCACCCAGCGCGGTGTTCAGCACCGACAGCGCCCACCGGTGTTCCCAGTGCCGGCCCGGGGTGCGAACCCCCAGCGACACGTGGGACTGCTCCCCGTCGCGGTCGACCACGAGCAACGACGGCTTGCCACCGACCCGCCCGGAGCCCTTGCGCGGGGCCACCGCGGTACGTCCGGCTTCCAACCGCGAACCGAAATGCTCTCGGACCAACGACACCACCACGTCGTGGTCGATGTTGCCGGCCACCGCGACGATCATCCGCTCGGGCGTGTAACGACGGACGTGGAACGAGTGCAGCTGCGCACGCGTCATCGTCTCGATCGACTCGACGCTCCCGATCACCGGGCGTCCCACGGGGTGATCGCCGAACATCGCCGACAGGAAGACATCACCGAGACTGTCCTCAGGATCGTCGTCGCGCATGGCGATCTCTTCGAGGACGACGTCGCGCTCCACCTCGACATCCTCAGTGGCACAACGACCCCGGAGCACGACGTCGGACACCAGATCGACCGCGAGTTCCAGGTCGGTGTCGAGCACATGTGCGTAGTAGCAGGTGTGCTCGCGCGTGGTGAACGCGTTCAGCTCACCGCCGACGGCATCGACGGCCTGCGCGATGTCGACCGCGCTACGCGTCGGAGTGGCCTTGAACAGCAGGTGCTCCAGGAAGTGGGCGGCACCCGCGACGCTTCGTCCTTCGTCGCGGGAGCCGACACCTACCCAGACCCCGACGGATGCCGAACGCACCGACGGGACGTGCTCAGTGACCACCCGGAGTCCGCCGGGCAGATCTGTCCGGCGGACGTGTGTGGTGTTCAGTGCAGACGCCTTGGGTCGAGCTGGGCGGATCAGGACTCGGCGGGGGCCGCTTCGGCCGGCGCCGACGCGCCGTCGGCAGCTGCCTCAGGCTTGTCCGCACCCTCCTCGTCGACGAGCACCAGCGAGATCTTGCCGCGGTTGTCGATATCGGCGATCTCCACGCGCAGCTTGTCGCCGACCTTCACCACGTCCTCGACCTTGGCGATGCGCTTGCCGCGGCCCAGCTTGCTGATGTGAACCAGCCCGTCACGACCCGGCAGCAGCGACACGAACGCACCGAAGTCGGTGGTCTTGACGACCGTGCCGAGGAAGCGCTCGCCGATCTTGGGCAGCTGCGGGTTGGCGATGGCGTTGATCTTGTCGATCGCGGCCTGCGCCGACAGCCCGTCGGCCGCACCCACGAACACCGTGCCGTCGTCCTCGATCGAGATCTGGGCGCCGGTTTCCTCGGTGATCGAGTTGATCATCTTGCCCTTGGGCCCGATGACCTCGCCGATCTTGTCGACCGGAACCTTGATCGTGGTGATCCGCGGTGCGAACGGGCTCATCTCGTCAGGCGCGTCGATGGCCTCGGCCATCACCTCGAGGATGGTCAGCCGCGCGTCCTTGGCCTGGCTCAGTGCACCGGCCAGCACCTTGGACGGGATGCCGTCGAGCTTGGTGTCCAGCTGCAGCGCGGTGACGAAGTCCTTGGTACCGGCGACCTTGAAGTCCATGTCGCCGAAGGCATCCTCGGCGCCGAGGATGTCGGTCAGCGCGACATAACGGGTCTCACCGTCGACAGTGTCCGAGACCAGGCCCATGGCGATACCCGCAACCGGGGCCTTGAGCGGCACACCGGCGTTGAGCAGCGACAGCGTCGAGGCACACACCGAGCCCATCGAGGTGGAGCCGTTGGAGCCCAGCGCCTCGGACACCTGCCGGATGGCGTAGGGGAACTCCTCCACGCTGGGCAGCACCGGAACCAGGGCCCGCTCGGCCAGCGCGCCATGGCCGATCTCGCGACGCTTGGGCGAGCCGACGCGACCGGTCTCACCGGTCGAGTACGGCGGGAAGTTGTAGTGGTGCATGTAGCGCTTGGTGGTCTCGGGCCCCAGCGAGTCGATCTGCTGGGCCATCTTGATCATGTCCAGCGTGGTGACACCCATGATCTGGGTCTCGCCGCGCTCGAACAGCGCGCTGCCGTGGGCCCGGGGGATCACGGCGACCTCGGCCGACAGGGCCCGGATGTCGGTGATGCCACGGCCGTCGATACGGAAGTGGTCGGTCAGGATGCGCTGGCGCACAAGCTTTTTGGTCAGCGACCGGAAGGCGGCGCCGATTTCCTTCTCCCGCCCGGCGAAGGTCTCGCCGAGCCGCTCGAGCACCTCGACCTTGATCTCGTTGGTGCGGTCGTCGCGGTCGTGCTTGCCCGCGATGGTCAGTGCCTCCGACAGGGCGTCGGTGGCCACCGACGCGACGGCGTCGTAGGCGTCCTGCTCGTAATCGGGGAACACCGGGTACTCGCCGGTGGGCTTGGCGGCCTTCTCGGCCAGCGCCTGCTGGGCGGTGCACAGTTCCTTGATGAACGGCTTGGCCGCTTCCAGACCCTCGGCAACGATGGCCTCAGTGGGCGCCTGCGCGCCCCCGGCCACCAGGTCGATGACGTTGTCGGTGGCCTCGGCCTCGACCATCATGATCGCGACATCGCCGTCTTCGAGCACACGACCGGCGACGACCATGTCGAAGACGGCCTTCTCGAGCTGTTCGACGGTCGGGAAGGCCACCCATTGGCCGTCGATGAGGGCGACGCGGGTGCCGCCGACGGGGCCGGAGAACGGCAGGCCGGCCAGCTGGGTCGACGCCGATGCGGCGTTGATGGCCAGCACGTCGTACAGATCCTTCGGATCCAGGCTCAGCACGGTGACCACGACCTGGATCTCGTTGCGCAGGCCGTCGACGAACGACGGGCGCAGCGGACGGTCGATCAGGCGGCAGGTCAGGATCGCGTCGGTGGAGGGTCGGCCCTCACGACGGAAGAACGAGCCGGGGATGCGGCCCGCGGCATACATGCGCTCCTCGACATCAACCGTCAACGGGAAGAAGTCGAAGTGATCCTTGGGGCTCTTGCTGGCAGTGGTAGCGCTCAGCAGCATGGTCTCGTCGTCCAGGTAGGCGACGACCGAACCGGCGGCCTGCTGCGCGAGCCGCCCGGTCTCGAAGCGGACGGTGCGGGTGCCGAAGCTCCCGTTGTCGAGGGTTGCGGTGGATTCGAACACACCGTCTTCAAGTTCAACTACAGACATAGAGTCCGTTGGCCTCTTTCGATTTCATTCAACTGTTTCGCGTCGTCACGCCGGCGATACGCCGCGGGGCCTCGACGCGGCTACGGCCGTCGATCGAAGCGGCCGGATGACCCCCAGGGACAGGACCCTGGTGCAAGGGTTCCGGCAGCCACTACCGAAGACCGCCCGAGTCGGCGGGCCCGATATGACTCGCAGGAACAACCTCCGCGGATCGCGGATGTCGCACCTGGTGTTCAGCGCAGATTTCAGCCGCTGAACGCCCTCATGTTACACGGGAGCAACGCCCCGACAGCCATCCGTGCCAGCTAAGACACGTCCTCCACGCACACGGTGAACTGGCGTTCGGAGTAGGCGTAGCCGACGCCGCTGGCGCACTGATCGACGTTGGACACGCCGCGCAGCACCTCGGTCGCCCGTTGCCGGTGCGGCGCAGACGAATCCGCGCAGTCGACCCGATAGGGATCAGCGCCGTTGTCGGGGTCGATGTTCATACAGCCCCCGGTGATCCAGTCGATGTCCAGACACAGCGTCTGGGTCTCGTCGCTGAACGCGCTGTGCACCGAGTAGTAGGTGTCCACGTCGATCGGGCACTGGGCACTGTCGGTCACGGTGGAGATCACCTTGTAATTGGACGCGTCGCTGCCGCACTCCGCCCGGTTTGCCTCCGGACGCTCGAACGTGCCGCTCATCTTCAGGCAGTCTCCTGCCTTCATGTCCGCAGCCGCCGCCGACGAGCAGCCCGTCAAGCCGAGGAAAAGTATCGCGGCTGCCCCGAAAGGGGCAGCCGCGGAAAGTGGTGACACTGGGGCCGCGTCAGCGACGCAGCCCGAGGCGCTCGATCAGCGAACGGTAACGCGCCACGTCGACCTGGGCGACGTACTTCAGCAGCCGGCGCCGACGGCCGACGAGCAGCAGCAGGCCGCGCCGCGAGTGGTGATCGTGCTTGTGCTGCTTGAGGTGCTCGGTGAGGTCCGAGATCCGCTTGGTCAGCAGGGCGACCTGGGCCTCCGGCGAACCGGTGTCGGTCTCGTGCAGACCGTAGCTGCTCAGGATTTCTTTTTTCTGCTCGGCAGTAAGCGCCACGAATACAACTCCATCATTTCAGTCCCACGAACATATTCTCGGCGCAGCCACCGCGGACTGCAGCATGCACCGGATCGGCCGAAAGTTTAGCAGTTCGGCGACGGGCCGCGAATTCAGGCTTGGGCCTGGGCAGCCAGTATCGCGCGGGCCCGGTCGGTGTCGGCCTCCATGGCCACCACCAGATCCTTCACCGATTCGAACTTCTCCTGGCCCCGGATGCGGGCCACGAAATCGACCGCGACATGCTGCCCGTAGAGGTCGGCCTCGGTGTCGAGGACGAACGCCTCGACGGTGCGGGTGCGACCGGAGAAGGTCGGGTTGGTGCCCACCGAGACCGCCGCCTGATACCGCTCACCGGGCGTCACGGTGCCGACCACCGGGCCGTGCCCCAGCACCGTGAACCACGCGGCGTACACGCCGTCGGCCGGGATCGCCGAGTACATCGGCGGTGCCACGTTGGCGGTCGGGAAACCGAGTACCCGGCCGCGGCCGTCGCCGCGCACCACCACACCCTCGACCCGGTGCGGGCGGCCCAGCGCCTCGGCGGCAGCCACCACGTCGCCGGCGTCGACACAGGACCGGATGTATGTCGAGGAAAACGTGACCCGCTCGTCGCGGTGCTGCGGGTCGAGATTCTCGGTCACCAGCGACATGCTCTCGACGGCGAACCCGAACCGCTCGCCGGCCGCGCGCAGCATCGCCACGTTGCCGGCCGCCTTCTTGCCGAAGGTGAAGTTCTCCCCCACCACGACCTCCACCACATGCAGGTCTTCGACCAACAACTCGTGGATGTAGCGCTCGGGGGTGAGCTTCATGAAATCGGAGGTGAACGGCATGACGAGGAAGACGTCGACGCCGAGTTCCTCGACCAGCTCGGCCCGCCGCGTCAGCGTGGTCAGCTGCGCCGGATGACTACCCGGAAACACCACCTCCATCGGATGGGGGTCGAAGGTCATGAGAACCACCGGCACTCCGCGTGACCGGCCTGCTTTCACCGCATGGCTGATCAACTCTGCGTGTCCGCGGTGTACCCCGTCGAACACTCCGATGGTGACCACACACCTGCCCCAGTCCGTGGGGATCTCGTCCTGCCCACGCCAGCGCTGCACGCGATCAGCCTACGACCCGTCGGCGACGCGGTCTGCTCTAGATCCCCCGATCAGGTGATGATTGCCTAAACTTTCCTACTGTGAGTCCCGACGGTAACCACCAAGACCTCTCCACGGTTGCCCAGGACTATCTGAAAGTCATCTGGACAGCCCAGGAGTGGTCTCGCGAGAAGGTCAGCACCAAACTGCTGGCCGAGCGCATCGGCGTGTCGGCATCGACGGCGTCGGAATCGATTCGCAAACTCGCCGACCAGGGTCTCGTCGACCACGCGAAGTACGGTGCGGTGACGTTGACCGACGCGGGACGGCGCGCGGCGTTGGCGATGGTCCGTCGGCACCGGCTGATGGAGACGTTCCTGGTGCAGGAACTCGGCTACAGCTGGGACGAGGTGCACGACGAAGCCGAGATACTCGAGCACGCCGTCTCGGACCGGATGCTCGATCGCATCGACGCCAAGCTGGGCCACCCCACCCGTGACCCGCACGGCGATCCGATCCCGGCGGCCGATGGTCAGGTGCCCACCCCGCCCGCCCGCCAACTGTCGGCATGCCAGGACGGCGAGGCCGGCACGGTGGCCCGGATCTCCGATGCCGACCCGGAGATGCTGCGTTACTTCGACAGCGTGGGCATCAGCCTGGATTCCCATGTGCGGGTGGTGGCGCGGCGCGATTTCGCCGGCGTGATCTCGGTGGCCGTCCAGAGCCCGGGTGGATCCGATGCGGCCGCCGACGACGACACCAGCGTCCAGGTCGAGTTGGGCAATCCGGCGGCCGAGGCGATCTGGGTGGTTGCCTGACCTGCTCGGGTCGGGATCACCGCGATTTTTACCCGTGTGCCCTCACCGATCCGGCACCAAGATGTCCTGTTCGTGACTGTCTCTCTGCACTGGTTCCTGCCCACCTACGGCGACAGCCGACTCATCGTCGGTGGTGGCCATGGCACTCCGGCCGGCGCGGCCGGTGGTGACCGTGAGGCCTCGATCGACTACCTGGCCTCGATCGTCCGCTCGGCCGAGCGGTTCGGTTTCACCGGAGCGCTGATCCCGACCGGGGCCTGGTGCGAGGACGCGTTCATCACCGCGGCGCTGCTGGCCCGCGAAACCACGTCGCTGGCCTTCCTGGTGGCCTTCCGGCCCGGCTTGGTGAGCCCGACGCTCTCCGCGCAGATGGCCGCGACGTTCGCCCGGCACGCACCGGGCCGGATCCTGCTCAACGTCGTCGTCGGCGGCGAGGCGCACGAGCAGCGGGCCTTCGGCGACCACTTGGACAAGGACGCGCGGTATGCGCGGTGCGACGAGTTCCTCGACGTCGTCCGGCGGCTGTGGGCCGGAGAGACCGTCACCCACAAGGGCCAGTACATCGACGTCGAAGAGGCCTCGCTGGCGTTGCCTCCGACCCCGGTGCCGCCGCTGTATTTCGGTGGCAGCTCGGCGGCCGCCGGGCCGGTGGCCGCGCGGCATTCCGACGTGTACCTGACGTGGGGCGAACCACCGGCCGCGGTGGCCGAGAAGATCGAGTGGATTCGGGTGCTCGGCGAGGAGCAGGGTCGCAAGCTGCGCTTCGGCATCCGCCTGCACACCATTTCGCGGGATACCGCCGAGGAGGCCTGGGCCCAGGCCGACCGCCTGGTCGCCGCGTTGGACGAGGAGACGGTGGCGGCCGCGCAGGCCGGTTTGGCCCGCAGCCAGTCCGAGGGACAGAAGCGCATGCTGGCCCTGCACGAGGCCAACCGTGCCAACGGCACCTGGAGCGACGCGCGCAGCCTGGAGATCGCCCCGAACCTGTGGTCAGGTGTCGGGCTGGTGCGCGGCGGCGCGGGTACTGCACTGGTCGGCAGCCACACCCAGGTGGCCGACCGGATCGCCGAATACGCCGAGATCGGCATCGACGAGTTCATCTTCTCCGGCTATCCGCACCTGGAGGAGTTGTTCTGGTTCGGCGAGGGCGTGGTGCCGATCCTGCGCGAACGCGGCTTGTTCTGCGGCGGCGCGCAATCGGGTGCGCCCGCCTCCATACCGTTCGTCGGTGCGCCGCGATGACGGATCTGGCCCATTCCGCCGGGCTGGCCTCGGCCGAGATCTCCTCGGCCGAGGCGGCCTTGGCTGCCGCGGCGCGCTTGTCGGTGTTGTTCGCCGAGGGCGCCGGCGCCCGTGACGCGCATCGGATCCTGCCGCACGAACAGGTGCAGGCACTCAAGGAATCAGGGCTGCTGGGTCTCACCGTGCCCGCTGAGCACGGCGGCCCCGACGTACCCATGGTGGTGCTGGCCGAGGTGATTCGGCTGCTGGCGCACAATGACCCGTCGATCGGCCAGATCCCGCACTCCCATTTCACCTTCCTGGAAGCCCTACGGCTGCAGGGCTCCCCGGCACAACAGGCGTACTTCTACGGCCTGGTCCGCGACGGAGCGTTGTTCGCCAATGCGCAGTCCGAACGGGGACCGCATCCGATCGACGTGGACACCACGACGCTGACGGCAACGAACACCGGCTATCTGCTCGACGGCCGCAAGTACTACGCGACCGGGGCGTTGTTCGCCGACTGGCTGATCGTGCGGGCCTCGCACTCCGACGGTTCCGGGCAGGTGCCGACGGCAGCCACGCCCAAGGCCATCGCGTTCGTCCCGCGCGATGCCTTCGGCGTCGAGATCGTCGACGACTGGGACGGTATGGGGCAGCGGACCACCGCCTCGGGCACCGTCATGCTCGATGCCGTCGAGGTGCCTGCCGCACACGTCCTCGAGTTCAGCCCGATCTTCACCCGCCCGACGGTGTACGGCGCCCGCGCACAGCTGCTGCATGCCGCGCTCGACGTGGGTATCGCCACCGCGGCGCTCGAAGAGGCGGTGCGCCAGGCGGGCAGGGCGCGGCCGCATTTCGAGGCCGCGGTGTCCAGCGCCGTCGAGGATCCGACCCTGGTGCAGGCGGCCGGTGAGCTGACCGTGACCGTGCGGGGCGCGGCGGCTCTGCTCGCCGAGGCGGCCCGGGCCGTCGATGCCGCCCGAGCCGATCTCACCGAGGACAGCGCCGCGGCGGCGTCGATCGCGGTGGCGGTGGCGAAGGTGTCCGCAGCGCGAGCCGCGGTGGACGCCGGCAGCGCACTGTTCGAATTCGGCGGCACCCGTAGCGCTTCGGCGTCGGGCAACCTGTCACGGTATTGGCGAGACGCGCGCACCCACACCCTGCACGACGCCACCCGGTGGAAGATCCGCCACATCGGCAACTACATGCTGTCGGGAACGAAACCGCCTCGTCACGGCCAACTTTGACGCGACGGGCTACAGCGTGGCCGGCCGCAGCACCACCACGTTCTTGGTGCGTGACGAGCCGTCCTGCAGCAGCGCGATGACCTTGCCGTCGGGTGCGGTCGCCGCGTAGACGCCGTCGATCCCGGCCGGTTTCAGCGGTCTGCCGTGCCTGGTGTCCTCGGTTTCGTCCGCACTCAGGTCGCGCCGTGGGAATCCGAGCAGGCAGGCCTCGTCGAGGGAGTAGCTCAGCCGCGCTTGCTCGGCGAGGTCGTCGAGCGTGCGGGCCTCGTCGAGTCCGTAGCGGCCGACCTTGGTGCGGCGCAACGCGGTCAGGTGGCCGCCGACACCGAGCGTGCCGCCGACGTCGCGGGCCAGGGCGCGGATGTAGGTGCCCGAAGAACAGTCCACCTCGACGTCCACGTCGACGAACCCGCCTGCCCGCCGGACATCGAGCACATCGAACCGGTCGATGCGCACCGGCCGGGCGGCAAGTTCCACGGTCTGCCCTTCGCGGGCCAGCTTGTAGGCACGCTGACCGTCGACCTTGATCGCACTGACCGCCGAGGGCACCTGCTCGATGTCCCCGCGCAGCGCCGCAACAGCGGCCTCGATCTGCTGATCTGTCACGTGCTCAGCTGATACCGACTGCAGCACTTCGCCTTCGGCATCTTCGGTCGTCGTGGTCTGACCGAGGCGGATCGTCGCCGAATAGGACTTGTCGGTTGCGGTGAGCAGGCCGAGGATCTTGGTGGCGCGTTCGATGCCGACGACGAGGACGCCGGTTGCCATCGGGTCGAGCGTTCCGGCGTGGCCGACCTTGCGGGTTCCGAACAGCCGCCGACAGCGGCCCACCACGTCATGGCTGGTCATGCCCGCCGGCTTGTCGACGATCACCAAACCCGGATCTGGGACCGGCCGGCTCACAGCACGATCGCCGTCAGCGTCACACCGTTACGCACCGACCAGCGACCGTCCAACGCGGTCAACGGCGGGCCGTGCTCGGCGGCGGGGTCGATCAGGATCTGGGACCGGAACGTCCCGGCGGCACCGGTGTCGTCCACCCCGAAGGTGATGTGGGCGTCCTCGAACCCAAGCCAGCGGTGCGTCAGCGGGTACCAGGCCTTGTAGGTGGCTTCTTTGGCGCAGAACAGGATTCGGTCCCAATGCAGACCATCGGGCAGTCCGCTGAGTTCGGAGCGCTCCAACGGCAGTGAGATGGCGCCCAAGACCCCGTCGGGCAGCACGTCGTGCGGTTCGGCATCGATGCCCACCGAACGCACCTGACCGACGCGGCCGACGACCGCACCGCGGAACCCTTGGCAATGGGTCAAGCTGCCGACGATGCCGTCGGGCCAGGTCGGTTCGCCCTTATCCCCCTTGAGGATCGGAACCGGACCCACCCCCAGTTCGCCCAGCGCCCGGCGTGCGCAGTACCGCACGGTGGTGAACTCGTTGCGGCGCTTGGCCACCGCCCGCGCCACCAAAGCCGCTTCCTCAGGCAACGCGGTCAAACCCGGTGGGTCGTCGTACAACTCGGCAGAGGCCAGCGCGTCGGGCCGCTCGGGCAGAACCTGGCTCAGCAGCGTGCCGCTCATCGTGCCACTTTCGTCTTCGCCCAAGCGCTCATCCGCGCCTGGCCTTGATCCGCTCCTGCATCCGCTGCGCATTTGCCCGCATCTCGGCGGTGATCTCGAAGTGACCGCCGAACTCGTTGAGATAGCCGGGCGCGTAGTTGGGGTCCGGCAGGATCTGCCGCAACCACCGGAAAGGCTTGCGGCGACGCCATTCCCGCGGATAACCGACCGACACCTCTTCGAAACGCACGTCGTCGTACCACGTGGTGCGCGGGATGTGCAGGTGGCCGTACACCGAGCACACCGCGTTGTAGCGGGTGTGCCAGTCCTTCGTGGCCGTCGTCCCGCACCACAGTGAGAACTCCGGGTAGAACATCGCGTCGCAGGGTTCGCGCACCAACGGGAAGTGGTTGACCAGAACCGTCGGGGTCATCCAGTCCAGGCCCTCGAGCCGCTTGCGGGTCGCCTCGACCCGGTCGCGACACCAGGCGTCGCGGGTGGCGTAGGGCTCGCAGGACAGCAGGAACTCGTCAGTGCCCACGACGTTGCGGTCGCGGGCGATCGCCAAACCTTCGGCCTTGGTCGAGGCCCCCTCGGGCAGAAAGGTGTAGTCGTAGAGCAGAAACATCGGCACGATCGTGGCCGGGCCACCCTGCTCGGTCCACACCGGGAACGGGTGCTCCGGGGTGATGACGCCCATCTGATCGCACATGTCGACCAGATAGTCGTAGCGCGATCGGCCGAAGATCTGCATCGGGTCCTTGTTGGTGGTCCACAGCTCGTGGTTGCCCGGTACCCAGATGACTTTCGCGAACCGCTTGCGCAACAGGTCCAGGGCCCAGCGGATCTCGTCGGTGCGCTCGCCGACGTCGCCGGCGACGATCAGCCAGTCATCCGGTGAGGCCGGATACAGCGATTCGGTGACCGGCTTGTTTCCGTTGTGCCCGGTATGCAGATCGCTGATCGCCCACAGGATCGGCTGCCGGTCTCTCGACTCGTGATCAATCATCACAGTTGCACCACCACAACGGACCAGCCTAACCGTGTGCCGGTACTGCGGGCCGTTGACAATTAGAACAGGTTCTCGTTTATGGTCGAGTCCGTCGTGACCGACCGCTACACTCCCCGCAAGCCGGGGAACGTTTTGCCACCAAACTTCGAGGGGATGTGATGGCCGCCAAGTTGCGCCTGCTGTCGGCTTTGACGGCGCTGGTTTCGGCCGCGATCGTGGTGTGGCAGTCGAGCCCGACCGCGGGCTCGGGCAACGGTCCCCTGCATCTCGACGTCACCGACCTGCCGATGACCAATGTGTCCACGACCATCAAATGGCCGGTTGTCGAGACGACGGACCCCTCCCCCTTCGACCCGTGCAACGACATCCCGTTCGATGTGGTGCAGCGGATCGGCCTGGCCTCCACACCGCCTGAGCCCGAGGACAGCCTGCGCTGCCACTACGACGCGGGCAACTACCAGATGGCGGTCGAGGCGTTCGTCTGGCGCACGTATGAGCAGACGATCCCACCCGATGCGGTCGAACTCGACATCGACGGGCACCGTGCCGCCCAGTACTGGATCATGAAGCCCACCGATTGGAACGACCGCTGGTGGGTCACCTGCATGGTGGCGTTCAAGACCAGCTACGGCGTCATCCAGCAGTCTCTGTTCTATTCGCCGGTGCACTCCCCGGACCGTCCGGACTGCCTGCAGGTCAACCTTCAGCGGGCCCACGAATTGGCGCCGTACTACAAATTCTGAATCCGTAGCCTGGTTGCGTGAGCACATTGCACCGGTACGCCGGTAAGGTCGCCAGCCGGGTCTTCGGCCTGCCGCCGCACGAGACCGATTACACCGTGCACCACGGACTGCGGGTGCCGATGCGCGACGGCGTCGAGCTCGTCGCCGACCACTACGCGCCTCTCACCGATCGACCCGCGGGCACCCTGCTGGTTCGTGGGCCGTACGGTCGCCGGTTCCCCTTCTCGCCGTTGTTCGCTCAGGTGTACGCCGCGCGCGGATATCACGTCGTGCTGCAGAGCGTGCGCGGCACGTTCGGCTCGGGCGGAAAATTCACCCCGATGGTCCACGAGATGGCCGACGGCGCCGACACCGTGGCCTGGCTGCGCGATCAGCCGTGGTTCACCGGGACGTTCGCGACGGTGGGCCTGTCCTATCTCGGCTTCACCCAGTGGGCGCTGTTGGCCGACCCGCCGCCGGAGATGAAGGCCGCCGTCATCACCGTCGGCCCACACGACTTCAGCGCATCGGCCTGGGGCTCCGGCTCATTCACCCTCAACGACTTCCTGGGCTGGAGCGCGATGGTGGCCCGCCAAGAGGATCCCGGCCTGGTGCAGGCCCTGGCTCGGCAATTGCGCGGCCCCGCCGAACTGGCCAAGGCCACTGCGGGTCTGCCGATGGGCGAGGCCGGGCGACGGATGTTGGGCAACGGCGCGCCGTGGTACGAGTCCTGGCTCGAACACCCCGACCGCGACGACCCATTCTGGGAGCAGCTGCGTTTCGACGAGGCCCTGCAGCACGTCGACGTGCCCATCCTCCTGCTCAGCGGATGGCAGGACCTGTTCCTCGACCAGACCCTGCATCAGTACGAGCAGCTACACCGGCGCGGCGTGCCGGTCGCATTGACAGTCGGGCCCTGGACACACACGCAGCTACTGACCAAAGGCCTGACCACGGTGGTCGGGGAATCCTTGGATTGGCTCGCCACCCATCTGGCCGGCACCGGTGAGACCGACCGCAGCCCGGTGCGCATTCATGTCAACGGGCACGGCTGGGTCGAGTTGGACGACTGGCCGCCGGTCATGCCGGAGCAGGAACTGTTCCTGCAGCCGTCGGGACGGCTGGGTGAGACGCCGCCGACCGACAACGCACCCTCGTCGACATTCACCTATCACCCCGCCGACCCCACCCCCACCATTGGCGGCCGGCTGCTGGCGGCCAGCGGCGGATACCGTGACGACACCCGGCTGGCCCGGCGCCGCGATGTGTTGACGTTCACCGGCGACCCGTTGCCGGCCGATCTGTATCTGGTCGGCACTCCGGTCGTCGAGCTGGCACACAGTTGCGACAACCCGCACCATGACGTGTTCGTCCGCATCAGCGAAGTGGACGCAAAAGGCCGTTCCCGCAACGTATCCGACGGCTTCCGCCGCCTGAACGGTCACACCGGGCCGGTGCGTCTGGAGCTCGACGCCGTTGCCCACCGGTTCAAGGCCGGCTCACGGATCCGGGTACTGATCGCCGGTGGCTCACACCCACGCTTCGCCCGCAACCTCGGTACCGCCGAACCCCCGGTCTCCGGTTCTCGCCTGGTGCGCGCGACGCATACCGTGCATCACGGCTCCGGCGGGGTGTCCCGGATCGTCCTGCCCGCGGGTCCGGTGCCGCCGTCGTCATCGGCATAGACAGTTCCCGCGACGGAGAACAATGTGGCGGATTGCGGTCACGGAGCGACTGCAATCCGCCACTTAAAGACCGGACAGGGATCAGCCCACTGACCGACGCACCTGCTCGGCGACGTCCTCCAGGGCGGCGGCGTCGTGCACCGGCCAGCTCCAGTTCGGCTCCACCGGCAGGTCAACCCAACTCTTACAGCCGCCGTATTCGGGAATCCGGGTCAGGCGCACGGGTTCGATCAGCGGGCTCACCTGGACCACGAGCACGGTCAGTCGGTGTTTGGGCCGGAAATCGAGGCGGTCTGCCTGCACCGATTCGGCGGTCCAGATGTGCAGATCGGCGAGGTCGTCGATCGCCTCGGGTCGGCTCACCTCCACGGCGGCAACGACTTTCGCCGCGGCCCGGATCGTCACCGCGTCCTCGGTGCTGTCCTCCGCGGCCGCATCGAGCAGATCTGCATGTTGCGGGCGCACCCGTTCGGCATGGCTGTGCGCAACCGTCGGGAACAACACGAACTCCGGCGCGGCCACCGAGAATCGCTTCTCGTGAATACCGCCCTTGCGCAGCAGCACCGTCTGACGGCCGTCCAGCAGCGCGTGCACAGCCGCACTCCACTCCTTGAGCGCGTGGGTCACTGGGCGGCCAGCCGGGCCCGGACCTCCGGACGGCGCAGCGGCGGAACGGTCTTGGGAGGCTGACGCCGCGGCGCCAACCCGTCGAGCAGCCGCGTCGTCGTCGCCGTCACCTCGGCGACCGCGGCCTCGAACGCCTCGACATTGGCTCCGGTCGCACGGGTGATGCCGCTGACCTTGCGCACGTACTGGCGGGCGGCGGCCTTGATCTCTTCGTCAGTAGCCGCGGGCTCCAGCCCGCGCAACTCGGTGATATTGCGGCACATGAGACCCACGATAAGCCCGACGAGCCCGACGGTTACCGTGAGCGCATGAGCGATCCAGTACTCCTCGTGGACACCACCGACCGGGTTCGCACCCTGACGCTGAACCGGCCTCAGTCGCGCAATGCCCTCTCGACCCAGCTGCGCACCGAGTTCTACGGTGCGCTGCGCGCCGCGCAGGCCGACGACGATGTGGACGTGGTCATCCTCACCGGAGCCGATCCGGTGTTCTGCGCGGGCCTGGACCTCAAGGAACTCGGCGACACCACCGAACTGCCCGACATCTCCCCCAAGTGGCCGGCCATGACCAAGCCGGTGATCGGCGCGATCAACGGCGCTGCGGTCACCGGGGGCCTGGAATTGGCGCTGTACTGCGACATCCTGATCGCTTCAGAGCAGGCCAAGTTCGCCGATACCCACGCCCGGGTCGGGCTGCTGCCCACCTGGGGTCTGAGTGTGCGGCTACCGCAGAAGGTGGGGGTGGGCCTGGCCCGGCGGATGAGCCTGACCGGTGACTACCTCTCGGCCGCCGAGGCGCTGCGGGCCGGGTTGGTCACCGAGGTCGTCGCGCACGAGGAGCTGTTACCCACCGCGCGTCGGGTGGCCGCCTCCATCGTCGCCAACAATCAGGCCGCGGTCCGGGCTCTGCTCGCGTCCTATCACCGCATCGACCAGTCGCAGACCAACGAGGGACTGTGGATCGAGGCGGCCTCGGCCCGCGAGTGGATGGCCACGGCGACCGGTGACGACATCGCGGCCAATCGCAGCGCGGTGATGGAGCGGGGTCGCTCACAGGTGCGCTGAGAGGGTCACCCCGTCCCGGCCACCAACCAGCGACCGGAGAATGCCCGCCAGCCGACGAAGATCAACCGCAGCACCATGAACGTGCTCAACCCTGACCAGATGCCGAACAGGCCCCAGCCGTAGATCAGCGACAACCAAATCAGCGGCAGGAAGCCGACCAGCGCACTGGTCAGGGTGGCGTTGCGCATGAATTTGGCGTCCCCGGCTCCCAGCAGCACCCCGTCGAGGGCGAAAACGATTCC
>NZ_LZJD01000038.1:0-1699 GCF_001666875.1 Mycobacterium sp. E802 | reverse complement strand
AACCATATGGGCCCGAACGGCTTTCGGGGTGATCCCCAGATCTAACTCACCCTGGGTGTCATCGGCCAGCAGCCGGCGGGCCTCCTCGATGAGCAGACCCAACTCGGCGTCATCACGCGCAGAGCCCACATGACGAACAATCCGGCGGCGCCCGTCCACGGATTCGGCGATCTGGACTGCCGTCGCGCCCGAGGCCGTGCGCACTCGCCGAATCCAGACCATCCAGGCAGCCTACTGATCCAAATTAGTGCCTAGCAGGTGCACTAAGCTAAGGCATCACCGCAGGTCAACGCGCCGCCGCTCTCGAAAACAGGCCAAAGTGACCCAACTCGGGCGGCCCCGGTTAGATTTCCCCTTGCGCCAAGTGCCCCATCTGCGTGGCCTTTGATCTCGACTGGGCCGAGGTTTTTCGAACCATTCACCTCGCCCTCGGCGATACTTGCTCGCCCTTGGGCGGAACCCGTGGCTCCGTCTTTACGTATTTCGTAATTCGCTCCACCATGCGCGCCGAGGACCTCGAGACGCCAGTCGTATTCGCCGCCAGGCCCTTTTGCGCCGCCGACCTTATCCCATACGGCACCGCCGTGTTCACCCGTTTTGCCTTCAGCGATGAGCGGACCCTTCGGTTTGTCCGCTTTGACATCCTTGCCCCACTCGCCGACCTTTGTGCCCGGTGGAGGTTTTTCATGCCGGCCCTCCGCTGGCTTGAGGATGTCTTTGCTTTGCGGCGTGCCTCGGGACCCTTCAATCGATTTCACCTTCTGCTTGGGTACCGGCAGACCGCCAGGCGACGCTTCATCCTCTCCGGCATCCGGCTTGCCGTCCTCAGGATTCAACTTGAACGTGTGGTCCACCAATTGGATCAATCCGTCACGTCCGTCATCCTCGCCATCAAACTTTATTGTTTCGAGCTCGACCGCCTTGTCTTGAAGTCGTCTACCCACCAACGTGGCGGTCTCGACGAGTTGTCCGGCCGTCCAGCGAATATCCTCGGCGTGCTCGTTCGCTTCGGTCTGGCGCGCACGCATCGAGAAGAAGTCGACCCGCTTGGTATCGGTGATAGTCAAGTCCTCATCGACGCTGAATCCTGCGTCTTCAGCGGCGGTGATCGCGGACACGGCTTTGTCCTTGGCCGCCTTGATGTCGTGGCCACCATTCTCGGCTAGTGGTCCGTCTGCGATTTGATCTGGTTAAGAGTGGCTCTGCCGCGTTGGACTTTGGCGATGATGTCCTCGGCGGTGGCTTTCCAGATGAAGGGCTTGGGGTCAGCGTTCCAGTGCGCGGCCCATGCGGTGATGGCTTCGGTGAGTTCAGCGACGCTGGTGAAAACACCACGACGCAGTCGTTTGTCGGTGAGTTCTTTGAACCAGCGTTCCACCAGGTTTACCCACGAACTCGAGGTCGGGGTGTAATGCAGGTGCCACCGACGACGATCCTTGTGCGCCAACCACTTCGCGATCTCAGGGGTGGAGTGCGCCGACAAGTTGTCCAGCACGACATGTACACCGAGACCACGCGGAACGCTGGCATCGATCTGTTTGAAGAACCGCAACACGTCAGCGCCGGTATGCCCCTTGCGCAGGTCGGTCAATACCTCACCGGTAGCAACATTCATCGCCGCGAACAGATCGATGGTGCCGTTGCGTTTGTAGTCGTGTGTCATCGTTCCCGCGCGTCCGGGTTTCATCGGCAAGGATGG
>NZ_LZJD01000037.1:0-32032 GCF_001666875.1 Mycobacterium sp. E802 | reverse complement strand
TAGATACCCAGGCGGTTCGCGACGTCGGCACCGAATTGGCGAACGCCTTCGACGGGCTGGGACCTGACCTGGCCATGCTCATCGACAACGCCTCCGACATATCGGCCCGCATCCACAGCCAGGCCGGTCAGCTGCAACCGCTCATCGACGGCACCGCGGAACTGGTCACCACCATGGCCGGTCAGGGCGATGCCTTCGTGCGCGGCATGGGCGCCAGCTCACGTCTGGCCAACCAACTCGACGGCAGCGGGCCGGCTTTCCTGTACCTGACCGACCGGTCGCCGGCGGCCTTGAAGAACCTGCAGCGGGTGCTGGACACCTACCAGGGGACGTTCGGCGCCACCCTGGCCAACCTGGCCACCGTCACTCCGATCATCGGTGACCGCACCGACTCGCTGCAGGCCGGCCTGTCGTCGATTCCGAAGGGTCTGCAAGGTCTCACCTCGATCGTCAAGAAGGACGCCACCGGCCAGACCCGCGCCGACTTCTCGTTGATCGCCACCCAGGGGCCGGTGTGCAACTACGACGTCGACCGCCGGGCCATCGGGGACGTGAGCCCGAAAGAGCCCAACCTGGTGATGTACTGCCCGCCCGCCCCGGACATGCTGATGCGGGGCGCGGTCAACGCGCCCCGGCCAAACGATCTCGGCCTGCAGAACTCGCAGGTCCCTGGGCATCCGATCGGACCCGAGGTGGTCAACGACCCGGTGCAGATCCCGACACTGGCACAGTTGGCCTACAAATGGCGCAGCATCCTGAAAGGCGGCCCCCAGTGAGTGTTTCCGAAGACACCGTCGACGACGAGCACGATGAATCGGTCGTGACATTAGAGGATGCCGAGTCGGACGAGCCGGACGAAAAGTGCGAGGACGAGCCGGCACCGGCAGGCCGGCTGCGACGGCGGCTGATCGCCGGTGTGCTCGCGGTGGCGGCCGTCGCGGCACTGGCCGCGCTGGTGTGGTTGTCGTTCAACGAGTATCAGCACCGCCGCGACGACGCCCTGCGCACCGATGCGGTGCAGATGTCGCGTGACTATCTGGTGGCGATGGCCGCCTTCGACTATCAGAAGATCGACGCCAACCGTGAGCACATCGTCGCCAACTCCACCCCCGGATTCGCGGCCAAGTACGACGAGATGGTCAAGGCGCTGCGCGACATCGTCGTGACGAGCAAGGGGGCGGCGACGGCCACCGCCGAGCACGTGGTCGTCGAGTCGTTCGATGACAATGCCGCCACCGTCGTCGCCTTCGTCGATCAACACGTCACCAATGTGACTGCGCCCCAGGGCAGCAATCAGAAGTACCGAATGGTGGTCAAGCTGGTGCGCAGCGATGACCGCTGGATCGTCGACGACGTACAGACCGTGTAACGACCGTTCGACCCGAAAGGAGTTCCATGCCAGCGACATATGTGGATCCGCAAGCCCAGCCGCGCCTGAGCACGGCTGAAACCCGGATCACCGTCACGCAGCGGATTCCGCGCTGGATCCGCAAGAAGGACGTCGACCTCACCGACGCCCTGGACTTCTGGTCGGCAGCAGGTGCGGCGGCCAACGTCATCATGCAGATGAGCTGGCCCGAGGTGGGCTACGGTGTGGCCGAAAGCCGGGTCGAGTCAGGCAGTTTGGTGCACCATCCGTGGAAGCGGCTGCGTACCACGGCGCAGTACCTGACCGTTGCGATCCTCGGCACCGACGAGGAGAAGAACGCCTACCGCGAGGCCGTCAACGTCGCCCACCGCCAGGTCCGGTCGACCGACGACAGCCCGGTGAAATACAACGCGTTCAACCGGGAACTGCAGCTGTGGGTGGCGGCGTGCCTGTTCATCTTCTACGAGGACACCCATCAGCTGCTGTACGGCAAGATGACCGACGAGCAGGCCGAAGGTTTCTACCAAAGCGCCATGACCATCGGCACCACACTGCAGGTGCTCGAGGAGATGTGGCCGGCCACCCGCGCCGACTTCGACGCCTACTGGAACACCGCCTGCGAACGCGTCCAGATGACCCCGTTCGTACGGGATTACCTCATGGTGCTGGTGGAACTGCGGATGATCAACTGGCCGATGCGGATGATCCTGGCGCCGCTGCTGCGGTTTTTGACGATCGGGTTCCTGGCGCCGGTGTTCCGGGATGCGATGGAACTGGAATGGACCGATACCGACCGGCGCCGGTTCGAGCACCTGTTCCTGTTCGTGGCGGTGGTCAACCGGTTCCTGCCCAAATCACTACGTACCGGCAACTATTCGGTGCTCATGAAGGATGTACGACGCCGGATCCGGCGCAAGAAGGCGCTGATCTGACGGCCGTGGCAACCGATCTCGGTCCCGACACACTACTGTGGCGTCACCTCGACGACCGGCGCTACATCTTCGTGCTGCCGCGGGCCGTGTGCCTGCAACTGCTGCACCCGACGATTGCCACCGGGATATCCGAACACGCACTGATGCGGGAGCGAATCTGGTTGCACAAGAAGCGAACCGTCAGCCAGGCGATCCGGATCGCCTACACCGATACCGACATGCGGCCCCACATCCGGTTCGCCCATGAACACGTCAAAGGCCACGACCCGGCCGGGAACAAATACCACGCACTCAGCCCCGACGTGTTCCACTTCCAGCACGCCACGTACGTGGAAAGCCTGGTGATGATGGTCAACACCTTCATCCGGAAGCTCGATGACGACGAGCACGAGCAGCTGTACCAGGAGTGCTGTGCGTGGTACCGACGCTACGGAATTTCCACCCGTCCGATGCCGGCCACCTGGCCGGAGTTTTGCGAGTACTTCGAAGACCACTGCCGCACACAGCTGTCGGCGGGCGCACACTTCGAGCCGTTCCGCCGCCAGATGTTCGCGCCCACGGACTGGTGGGTGCGGGCCGTGCCGCGGCCGGCGATCCGGGCCATGCAGCATCCGCGCGCCGCCGAACTGACGGGTGTCTCGGCCAGCGCCGGTGATCGGCGGTCACTGCGGCGGTTCACCGTGACCAGCCGGCTGTTCTCCTGATCTTCCGCCGGCCCTCGTGGACAATGCTCAAGTGCCCAGAACTCGAGCGTGGTGTGCGGTTGCCGCGACGGCAGCGCTGATCGGATTGACCGGCTGCACGAGCACGGTGTCCGGCACCGCCCTGCCCAGAACTCCGCCGCCCGAAGAGAACAAACTCGACCAGATCATGGTGCCGATCGAGCAGCTCAAGACGATCGTCGGCGCCGGTAACCTGGTGCTCACCAGCAAGACCGCGGACATGAACGACAACTTTGGCAAGGTCCGCGACGAAAAGTGCCTGGGCGCGCTCTATCCGGCCGAAGACATGGACTACCTGTTCTCATACTGGACGGCGGTGCGCAACCAGGTGGCCCAAGACCCGGACTCCGGGCATCGCCACTGGGTCCAGCAGTCGGCAATACTTTTCGCCTCCGAAGACGAAGCGCGGTCTTCGCTGAAGATCTCGACGAAGGTGTGGAACAAGTGCAACGGTGCGACGATCCCGATCCACGAGGGTCAGACCGAACAGACTTGGCACATCCGCGATCTCATCGTCGAGAAGGACGTGATCAAACAGACGTCCACCCGTGCCGGCGGCGAGGGATGGACATGCCAACACGCCCTGTCGATCGTGGGCAAGATATCCGTCGAGGCCAAGGTGTGCGGTTACTCCGTACGTGACGAGGCGGCGACCATCGTCGACAAGCTGGTGGCCAACGCCCGTTGAGCGTGCCGGGCGGGTCTCAGACCTGCCAGTGCCCTCCGTCGGCCGGCGGCCGCGGATAGCGACGAAAGTACCTGCGGTTCAACACTCTCACCACGGTCACCAGGATGATCAACAGTAACACGTACCCGACGAAGAAGATCGTCACGCCGGTGGACGAGTCAGGCTTGCCGAGCACCAGATCGAGATAATTGTCGACCGCGCCGCCCTTTGTACACGTCACCGTCAACGGACCTTGGTCAGTGGGAAGTTCGGCCACCGACACATAATCGGTCGTCGGCCGGGCGCCGCGAGATGTGTGCAACACCTCGTCCGGCACCGATACAGACACTGCCTCTCCGGCATCGGTAGTGGCAGAACAACGCACCGAACTCGCCGGCTTGCCGTCGAGGTGCTTCTCCTTGACGAAAACGATGTGCTCATCCGCCGTCGGGGTGACCGTGTCTCCATTTCTGAAGTAGCCGCCCGTGTCACCCGAGATCAGGAACATCGCAACCATGACAAACACCGCGCCGAAGATCGCGGACGCAATCACGGTGTACTTCGTCGTGTTGTTGGACTTGGGCTTCGGGGATTGCGGTGCGGCAGACGGGTTCTGCCATGGCGGCGGTGGCATCGGCGGCGGGTAGGCAGGTTGGGAGTATTGGGGCGGGTACGGCTGATTGTGCTGCGGCCCCTGGTGGGGATAGCCGGACGGTGGGTGCACGCGAACCCCTTTCGTCATCACCTGTACAGCGATGGTAGAGCCCACCGAAGGTGGCCTCGCGCGGCAATATCGCCCGGAAAACTGGTGTCTCACCGAAGAACTCCGACGGCTTAGCATGTGACGGTACCGATCCGAGATCGCCTGGGGGGAGACCGACATCGAGGCGTCACCGCCGTACGCCGGCCCTGTGCCCCCGTCGGCTCCGCATGCCCGCCCCGCCGCGGGATTTCCGTTGGGGGAACCGGTGCTGTATCTGCGTGCGGTACCCGACCGCACCGATCGCAACGTGTACTGCTCGATCGAGAATGTCTACGACCAGCAGATCGCCCTGGCCCGGCCGACAGCCGACATACCGGCCTGGACCATCAGCCGCATGCACGCGGATATGCAATTTGTCATGGTGCATCCCGATGGTGCCGTCTTACTGCACATCACCCGATTCGGTGGCAGCAGCGCGACCGACTGGCAAGGCCAGTTCATCCAGGTGCACGACGGCGCCGGGCGCGACCTCGGCCGGCTCCGGACGACGGCCCCGGTGGCGCAATTCACCCAAACCAGCGGTTTCACCTTGGGTCTGGAGGCCAACAGGCAGTGGCTGGGCGCCACCGAGGTCCATCAGGGTGCCTCGTGGAAGCAACATCCCGTGCCGATCTTCGACGCTGTCGGCTCATCGATCGGACGGATCGACCGCCAGACCCTGAAGTCTGGTGAAGTCCGACCGCGAGTCTGGTTCTCCGACTACCTACTCGACTGCCCGCGGCCACTGCCCGGCCCCCTGCCCGAGCTGTTGCTGGCGGCACTGTTCACCCAGTACCTCTATGAGCGCCTGGCCCAGGGCCCGGTCAACACCATGTTCGGATTGTTCAAGTGACGCCACGCGTCGTCGCGAAGGACCCCGGCCCGACGCCGGAGGCCCTTGTCGCGCTGCGGAACTCCCGGCTGTGGGAGACACATGCCCGACGCTGCACCGGCGCCGAACGTGACCATGCCCTCTGGGCAGCCGCGCAATGGTCGAGCACGCACCAGATGTTGATGGCCGCCGCGCCGGGCATCCGGCGGGTGCCGCTGCGGCGGGGCGCCGTGGAGAAGAAGATGTCGGCGGGAAGCTACGTGTATCTCGTCGTGGTGGGCGGCATATTGCTTTTCATCGTGGGCTCGAGCGTTTGGCGCCTGTTCACCTGATAACGGCCTCGTCGCCGTGGATACACTCGGCGAGATGGCCATGAAGCCGTGGGACGGTGACCGTCCACAGACGCCGCGCGTCGTGCTGGAGCAGCACGACGTTGCTGCCCGCGGCCTGTCGTTCACCTTCGCCACCGAGCAGATCTCGGCACCGACCGACTGGTGCAGTTTCGACCCCGACAACCACCTGATGTACGTCTACCGGCACGGTTCGATGCGCTCGATGGACACCCTGCTCGACTGGGGTCCGTCGGGCCGGGTGCCACCCAGTGCGGGCGACATCTGGTGGAAACCGGGCGGGATCCCGTGTGCGGCGTTGGTTCAGGGTGACGTGGCCGGGTACTGCGAGATCACGATCCCCGGGCGTGCCATCGGCGACGCCGCCCTGATCCCCCGGGTCAAATACAAGAACTCACTGGTCCATCAGCTGGTCGAGGAGATCTACAGTGTCGCCGGCCGGGAAGACGCCATCGCTCGGCTGCTGACCGATTCGCTCGCCGAGACGCTTCGCCTGTTGATCATCGACACCTATACGGCACCGGCCCCCGCAAGGAACACCAGCGCACCGATCTGGATGCCGCGACACGGTCAGCGATCGTGGAATACCTCAGTGACAGCCTCGACACCGACATCACGCTGGATGCACTGGCCGAGATGGCGCAGATGTCGGTGGGCGCCTTCACCCAGGCGTTCCGCAAGGCGTTTCACACCACGCCGTACCAGTTCGCATTGGACCGGCGTATCGCCCGAGCCCAGACACTGCTGCTGACCACCTCGCAGTCCATCACCGAGATCGCCGCGAGAGTAGGCTTCTCGAACCCCAGTCATTTTGCCACCGCATTCAAGCGGCGCGTCGGAATTTCACCGCGCGGCTACCGCCTTGGTGAATGAAGTAGCTGCTCACACCGGGGAATAGGCCATTGCGGCCGCGACCTGACGACTTCCTGCCGGGTTTTTGTTTAGCCATGTGAACATTCGCAGTCGCAAGAATTGAAACGTGTTTCAGAATGCGAATGTTTCTCAGAATCCTCTCAGCTACGTTCGCTCGGTCAGTGATCGCTGACACATTTTCACGATCAGAAGGAGACCGAGTTGCAACTCGCACTACGGCCCTATGTGACCGCCGGCGTGGCGATTGTCGGCGCCGGCGTCATCGCGGCCACCCCCATCACTGCGGCGGCGCCCGAGATCCAGAACCGCGCGGTGACGTTGTCGGCCGCGGTGCAAAACCTGGACCTGCCAAGCCCCGCCGACGCCGGCCCGTTCGCGGCGATCCTGGGCGAGGCCAACCCGTTCGCAACACCTTTGGCTGAGTCCTCGTTCGTCGATCCCATTGCGCGGTGGGCCGAGGTGCTCGAGCTGACATCCACCAACCTGACAAAGCTCGTCCAGAACGCACTGGCCGACCCGGCGCCGGTCCTACGCCAGATCATCGCCAATCAGACCGGCTACGCCGAACTCGTCGGCGAGTCACTGTCGACGGTCGTCCAGAACATCATCAACACGGTGACCATCTACATTCCGGATTACCTGGAAGAGGCCCGCGCCGAGTTCGAGGCCGGTGACATCATGGGCGTCGGCAATGTCATGTCGAACGCCACCCTGACTGTCGCATCGAGTCTGTTCCCGATGCTCAATCTGATCTCGATCCCCAATCAGATGGTCGGCAATCTGTCATCCGTGCTGAATCTGCTGTCCTTCAAATCATTTAGAGATGTGGGGCTGGTAGGCCAGGTCGGCATGGGCTACGTCAGCCTCATCCAGGGCTACGTGTCAGCGGGGGCCGCCCGGATCGGACAGGACCTTTACGACGCCATCCAGACTGGCGACATGGTGAAGTTGGCGAGCACGATCATCAACGCGCCCGCCGATACCGTCAGCTCGATCCTCAACGGGTCCTATGTGCCGCCGCGACGCCCCGGAGCGCCCGGCAGCTGGACCGCCGGGCTCTTCAGCCCCGACCGGTGGTATGCCCCGCTGCACGCGTTCCTGATCGACGTCCCCAAGGCGATCGCCGCGGCGATCACCCCGCCGTCCGCGCCGGCCGCCGCACGTCTGGTGACCGAAACGACCTCGGATACAACAGGACCCGAGGTGGTCGGCGCCGACGACGCGCTCGCGGCCATTGCGGAAACCGACGACACGACGTCCGGCGTTTCGGCCAGCCCGCTGACCGAGAAGTCCGGATCGCAAGCGTCGCCCGCCGATACCGGCGCTGCGGTGACCGACCCGGCAGCGACGCCGTCGGAAACCACGACCCCGGTGTCCTCGGAAACCGAAGCGGCACCGGCCGCCGACGAATCCGAGACGCCGGCCGCCACCTCCGACGCCCCGAGCACCAAGCCGTCCAAATCCCTGGTGCGCCACAGTATTGTCGCGGTCCCGGGCAAGACTGCCGCGGACACCGCTGCCGGCGGAAAGACGGTGAAACCGGTCAAGGCAGCCGCCGAGAAGGTGTCGGCAACCTTGGACAAGATCGGTCAGAAGGTCAAGAAGGCGTTCGACAAGCCGGCCAAGAAGGCGACAACCGCCGACAAGGACACCGGCAGCAAGGAATAGCGCTGCATCACATGACAATCGGCCCCTCTCGTAACCCGAGAGGGGCCGATTTCTTGCCTGTGCGAGCGTGCGCACATTGCCGACAGATTGCGGCGTGTCGGGCAGCAGACACGCACGCTCGCGGTGCTGGGCGTTAGGCGAGCGGCTTGGTGGCGGCGTGCAGGGCCACGATTCCGCCGGTGAGGTTGCGCCACTTGACGTTTGACCAGCCGGCCGTACCGATGCGCTGGGCCAGCTCGGCCTGGTCCGGCCAGGCCCGGATCGACTCGGCCAGGTACACGTAGGCGTCGGGGTTGCTCGACACCGCGGTGGCCATCCGCGGCAGCGCCTGCATCAGATATTCCTTGTAGAGCGTGGCGAAGGCGCGGTTGGTCGGCGTGGAGAACTCGCACACCACCAGCCGGCCACCCGGCCGCGTCACACGGGCCATCTCGCGCAGGCCGGCCACATGGTCGACGACGTTGCGCAACCCGAAGCTGATGGTGACGGCGTCGAACACGCCGTCGGCGAACGGCAGCCGGGTGGCGTCGGCTCCGACTTTGGGCACCGGGCGTGAGGCGCCGGCGGCGAGCATGCCCACCGAGAAGTCCGCGGCCACGCACCACGCGCCCGAGCTCGCCAACTCGACCGTGGACACCGCGGTGCCGGCGGCCAGATCGAGCACCTTGTCGCCGGGCCCGATGCCCAGTGCCGCGCGGGTCTGGCGGCGCCAGAACCGGTCCTGCCCGAGCGAGAGCACCGTGTTGGTCAGGTCGTAGCGTCGCGCCACGGCGTCGAACATCGACGCCACTTCGTGGGGGTTCTTCTCCAGGCTGGCTCGACTCACGCTGCTGACGGTACCGGGCGCGGGTCAAAACATTGTCAGTGACCGAAACTCTGGACCCGCGCGGAACCTGCCTGTGGACTTCCTGCCAGTCGGAAACCGACGGGAATGGGTATGGCAATGGCACGCCTTGAACCGCAAGGATCGAAAAACGAAGGGTTGAGCATGACTGAAAAAGTGTGGTTCATCACCGGTGCATCGCGGGGCTTCGGCCGGGAGTGGGCGATCGCGGCTCTCGACCGGGGCGACAAAGTGGCCGCCACCGCCCGCGACACCGCGACACTGGCCGACCTGACCGCCAAATACGGCGACGCGCTGCTACCCATCCGGCTGGACGTCACCGACCGCGAGGCCGACTTCGCCGCGGTGAAGCAGGCCCACGACCACTTCGGCCGACTCGACATCGTGGTCAACAACGCCGGCTATGGGCAGTTCGGGTTCATCGAGGAACTGTCCGAGGCCGAAGCCCGCGATCAGATCGAGACCAACGTCTTCGGCGCACTGTGGATCACCCAGGCCGCGCTGCCCTACCTGCGCGCCCAGGGCAGCGGGCACATCATCCAGGTGTCGTCGATCGGTGGCATCACCGCGTTTCCGTTGGTCGGCATCTATCACGCGTCCAAGTGGGCGTTGGAGGGTCTGTCCCAGTCGTTGGCCCAGGAGGTCGCGCCGTTCGGCATCAAGGTGACGCTGATCGAGCCGGGCGGATTTTCCACCGACTGGGCCGGCTCGTCGGCCAGACACGCCACCCCGCTCACCGATTACGACGAGGCCCGCGACGCCGCGCAACAGGCTCGGGCGCAGCGCAGCGCCAAACCGGGCGACCCTAAAGCGTCGGCCGCCGCGGTACTCAAGATCGTGGACTCCGAAAACCCGCCGTTGCGAGTGTTTTTCGGTGAGCTGCCGTTGCAGTTGGCCAAGGCCGATTACGAGAGCCGGCTGCAGCTCTGGGACGAGTGGCAACCGGTGTCGGTGGAAGCTCAGGGCTGAGTTTTCCGGCCGAGCAGAGGGGGATCAGGCGGCGCGCAACTGGCGCAGGCCCTGAACGGCCTCGTAGTGGCCGATCAACTCGTCGCAGATGGCCGGCCAGGTGCGGCCCAGCACGCTACGCCGGGCGGCCACCGAATAGCGGGCCCGCTCGGCGATCAAGTGCTCGACCGCTGCCGGCAGCGCCGCCTCGAATTCGTCGACCGCAAGCAACAATCCGGTGCGGTACGGCGCGATCAGATCGCGCGGTCCGCCGGCATCGGGGGCGATCACCGGCAGTCCGGAGGCCATGGCCTCCTGCACCGCCTGGCAGAACGTCTCGTGCTCGCCGGGGTGGACGAACACGTCCATGCTGGCGTAGGCCGACGCCAATGCCGCCCCGTGCAGCTCACCGGTGAAAACCGCGGCCGGCATGAGTGTTTCGAGTTTGACGCGATCGACCCCGGCGCCCACCACCACCAGTTGCAGATCGTCGCGCGCAGACAGGGCGGCCAACCGTTCCACGTGCTTTTCCGGCGCCAACCGCCCGACGAACCCGACGATCGGTTTGCCCTCCGGTGACCACGTCCCGCGCAGCCGCTCGTCACGGGCCGACGGGGCGAAACCGGTGATGTCCACCCCGCGCCCCCACTTGAAGACCCGGGGAACCCGATGGGCGGCAAGGTTTTCCATCGCCGAGGTGGACGGGGCCAGGGTACGGTCGGCCTTGCTGTGCAGCCGGCGGGTCCAGGCCCATGATGCGCGGGAGAGCATGCCGACGCCATAGCTTTCGGCGAAACCGGCGACATCGGTCTGGAACACCGCCACCGTCGGGACACCGAGATACCTGGCGGCGTGCACGCCGCCCCAGCCCAGCAGCGCCGGCGACGCGAGATGCACGACGTCGGGGTCGAAACCGCGCAATACATTGACCATTCGAGGCCGCGGCACCCCCAGCGGCAGCGAGGTGACTCTCGGGAACATCCGCGACGGCACCCGGTGCACCCGCACCCCGTCATGGACCCGTTCGGCCGGGGCCTGGCCGCGGGGGGTGTCGGGGGCGATGACGAGTACCTCGTGGCCGGTGCGGCGGAGATGCTCGATCACCCGAAGCACCGAGTTGGTGACGCCGTTGACATTCGGGAGGAAAGACTCTGCAACGATTGCAACGCGCACATCAGGATGTTCTCAGCGGCAGCTGTCGCCCAGGTAGCGTCCGGGGATACGACACCCTAAAACCTGATGCCCGCGGATAAAGTTGGCGGCATGCGATTGACGCGGATGGCCACCGCGATGCTGGCTGCGCTGACCTTGTCTGTTGCGGGGTCCACGGCCGGCTGCACGCGTCTGGTCGACGGCGCTGCGCAGGCCAGCGGCGACAAACCCGGCAGCGCGATCACCCAGGACGGCACCGGCATCCAGATCGGCTATCCCGATGCCCCGGCCCAGATCGACCTGTTCACCGAACCGCAGTGCCCGGCGTGCGCGCATCTGCAGCACAACGTCGGCGACGAGATCGCCTACGCCGTCGAATCCGGCCGACTGGCGGTGACCTACCGCCCACTGACCTTCCTGGACTCGACCGGCACCGACTACTCGGCCCGGGTGGCCAACGCCATGTTCCTGGCCGCCGGTCCGGGCACCACCGGGGTCGCATTCCAGCTGTTCGTCCAGGACCTGTGGGGCCATCAGCAGCCCGAGGGCTCGACCGGCCCGAGCGACGACGAGATCGCCGCCATGGCCACCGACAGCGGCGTCGGCTCCGCGCAGACCGACAAGATCGCCGCAGGTGAACACCTCATCGACGCCGACGAGCTCAACGAAGCCAACGCCGGCCTGCTCAGCGAGACGACGTACGAGGTGGCCACCCCGGCGGTCTACGACCTGGTCGGTGAGGAGATGGTCGACATCGGCGACCCGCAGTGGCTGGCCAAACTGCTGAATACGCCTACGAGCTGACCGGGGCTGCAGCGCCGGGCCGGCTGAGCCGTCGCTGCAGGAAGGCCAGCAGGGCCAGCGCCGCGCTCGCGGCCAGCCAACCCACCACCGCGATCGATCCGGCCGGGATGATCGCGAGCGATGCGTTGCGGTCGCGGACCCGCACCAGATCGGGATTGTTCTTGTCGTACTCGACGTAGATCCGCATCCCGGTGTCGAGCTCGGAGGGATACAGCACGCCCAGCTCGGGGCGGTAGGTCACCCGGTCGGGCGTGACGAACTCGATCGTCGAGCGGCGCGGACCGGCGCTGAGCACCTCGGCCGCGGCCACCCCCATGTTGCGCTCGATCTGCTGGTCGTTGCGCCACGCGCCGAGCACCAGCAGCACCGACTGCAAGGTGACCAGGCAGGCGGCGATCACCACACCGATCCGCACCCGGCGGATGATGCGCTGCGACCGCGTCTCCCCCGGTTCGCCATAGAGGTGCGGGATCAGGGCCTGCACCAGCGCGCGGAATCGCGCCGCGATCTCCGCCGGCCTCACAGGGCAGCCTTGATCGACGCGTGCAGGGCACGCAGCGACGACCGGTCGGCCTTCACCTCCAGCACTCGCATGCCGTCGAACGGTTCGGCCAGCGCGGCGGCGAGATCGTCAACCTCCAGCTGCCTGCTGTCGACGTGATAGGCCCGGCACAGGGCGGCCACGTCCACGTCGTGGGGCGTGCCGAAGATCCGCGACGACACATCGGAGAACCGCGGATCGCCCTGCTCCAACAGCTCGAAGATTCCGCCGCCGTTGTCGTTGGACACCACGATGGTCAGGTTGCGCGGCGTCGGCTCGGTCGGCCCGATCAACAGCCCCGAGCTGTCGTGCACGAAGGTCAGATCGCCGATCAGCGCGATGGTGCGGCGCGGTTCGTTCCCGGCTCGCTCATGGGCCAGCGCCGCACCGATTGCCGTCGACACCGTGCCGTCGATCCCGGCCACCCCGCGGTTGGACCGCACCTTGACGTCCTCGGCGGTCAGCCCGACCAGGGCGGCGTCACGCACCGGGTTGGATGCCCCGAGCACCAACTGGTCGCCTGGGCGCAGCGCGTCGGCGACGACCGCGGCCACATGCAGACCGGTGGTCATCGGGTGCGACGCGAGTTGATCGCGGACCGCCGCGACGGCGTGCTTGTTCGCTTGCGCGCACCGATTGAGCCAGGCCGGGTCCGGGGTTCCCGACGTCACCGCGCGGGTGCCGTTGGCCATCGAGTTACCGGAGACATCCGGCCAGCGCGGGCCGGTGGTCAAGGCATACACCGGCACCGCCGGGTCGGCCAGCAGCGCCGACACCGGCCGGTGCAGGGTGGGCCGGCCCAACATGATGACCTGCTTGGGGTGCACCAGGCGTAAAGCCAAGGGGTGCAAGGGGTTTCGCGGAAGTGGGGCGGTGGGCTCGGCCACTGTCGGCAGCTCGGTCAGGTTGGGGTGCGTGCCGGCACCATGGCCGGCGATCACCACGGTGTCCGGGGTGAGGTCGATGTCCAGCGGCTGGTCGAAGCTCACCGGTGGGGTGTACGTCCACGGTTTGCCGTCCGGCCGGCCCGGCGGGAACGAGGTGTCGCCGTGGGCGTTGTCGGGGACCAACGGCTCACGCAACGGGATGTCGAACTGCACCGGACCGGCGTTGGCACTGCGGGCGCCGGTGGCCGCCACGAGCACCCGGCAGGTCGCCGACCGCCACTGGGCGTTGAAGGCCTCCAACTGGTCTGGGTGGTCTTCTGCCAGGCCCAGGCTGATGTTGGCCCGCACCTGGTTACCGAAATACCCCAGCTGCTCGAAGGTCTGGTTGGCGCCGGTGCCCAGCAGTTCGTAGGGCCGGTTGGCGCTGAGCACGATCAACGGCACCCGGGCGTAGTTGGCCTCCACTACCGCCGGGCCGAGGTTGGCCACCGCGGTGCCCGAGGTCATGGCGATACAGACCGGGGCCTGTTCAGCCACGGCGAGCCCGATTGCCAGGTAGCCGGCCGTGCGCTCGTCGATCCGGACGTGCAGACGCAAGCGCCCGGCCCGGTCGGCATCAGCCAGCGCGAACGCCAGCGGGGCGTTGCGCGAGCCGGGACACAGCACCACATCCCGGACACCGCCGCGGATGAGTTCGTCGACGACTACGCGCGCCTGTGCCGTCGAGGGGTTCACCACTCCACCTTATTGGGTCAACCCGTCAGTTCTGGCCGGCGAAGAACTCGAGCAGCGCGGTGTTGACCACATCGGGCTTCTCGATGAAGCCCAGGTGACCGGTGTCGGGGATCTCCAGGTACCGCGCGTTGGGGATGGCGTCGGCCACCTCACGCCCCAGATGCACCGGCAACACCACATCGTCGGCGAACCCGATCACCAGGACCGGCTTGGTGATGGACCGGTAGGCCGGCAGCCGGTTGTCCTTCGGACCACAGTCCAGCTGGGCAAGCAGGCCCGGGGTCTGCTTGGTGGGCCACATGGTGAACATCTCGCTCCAGTCCCGCACCAGGACGTCGTCGTTGAGCGTCTTGGGCGAGAAGCTCTCCAGCATGCGCAGCTTGGCGTCGAACTTCGCCGGCAGCTGGATGCCCGACGTGGCGAACTCGCGCTCGGCGTCGCGGAAGAACTCGCGGGCCCGGTCATGACGGCCCCGGGTGGCCATCAACACCGCCGAGCGCACCAATTCGGGACGCGCCACCATCAGTTCCTGGGCGATGAACGACCCCATCGACACGCCGACCAGATGCGCCGGACCGGCCCCGAGCTTCTCGATCAGCTCGGCGGTGTCGGCCACCATCTGCTCGGTGCCGAAACCGTCGGCGTTCTCCGTCGCGCCGATGCCGCGGTTGTCGAAGGTGATGACGCGGTAACCCGCCCGCTGCAGCGCAGGCACCTGGTGCAGGTGCCAGGTTCGGCCGGCGCCGCCGCGGCCGGCGATGAACAGCACCGCCTCACCCTTGCCTCGGTCGTCATAAGCCAGGTTCATCCGGCCGACGCTACTTCATGGCGAGCAGTGCACCAGATCACGCGGTGCGTCGACCCCGGACCTTGCGGATCGCCTGATCCCAGGCCAGCAACACCCCGGCCTTGAGCGGTTCAGGCTTGATCATGTCCTTGCTCAGCAGCGCGGTGGCGCCGGCCTTGGTGGTCGCCGACGCCTTCGACATGTGCCCGGAGTCGAACGGCGGCTGCGGGTCGTACTCGATCATCAGCTGGATCGCCTTGGCTTTCGCCTCGCCGCCGATCTGCCCGGCCAGCCAGAGGGCCAGGTCGATGCCCGCCGAGACCCCGGCCGCGGTGATGACCTTGCCGTCGGGTTCGGCCCGCACCACGCGCTGATCGCCGACCGGGTCAGCGCCCATCAATTTCAGCGCACTCAGTGCCGCCCAGTGCGAGGTGGCGGGTTTGCCGTCGAGCAGGCCGGCAGCGGCGAGCACCATCGACCCCGAGCACACCGACGCCGTCCACGTGGTGCCCGGCGACACCCGCCGCAGCCAGTCCAGCACTCTGTCGTCACGTGCCGCCACGGCCGAGCCCGGGCCGCCGGGCACCAGCACGACGTCGGGCGCCGGCGTTTCGTCGAAACGGTGGGTGGCCCCGACCGTCAGCACACCGGAATCGGCGGTGACGGGGCCCGGCTCGTGCCAGACGAACCGCACCTGGGCGTCGGGCAGGTTGCGCAGCACCTCGTAGGGGCCGATGAAATCGAGCGCGGTGAAGCTCGGGTACAACACGATGGCGATCTGCATTGCTAATCCTCTCAAGTGAAGGTTCGTCGATACTGATCCGGCGAAACACCCAGACGTCGAACGAAATTGCGCCTCATGGTCTCGGCGGTGCCGAACCCGCAGCGGGCGGCGATGACCGTGACGGTGTCGTCGGATTCCTCGAGCTGGCGGCGCGCGGCGTCGGTGCGGATGCGCTCGACGTAGGCACCGGGCGCCTCGCCGACCTCGTCGGTGAACACCCGGGTGAAGTGCCGGGGGCTCATCGCGGCGCGTCGGGCCAGCGCGGAAACACTATGAGCGCCACCGGGTTCGGCCTCGATGGCCTCCTGAACCTGGCGGATCGGGGCACGTTTGGCCCGCGGCATCCACACCGGGGCGGCGAACTGCGTCTGACCACCGGGCCGACGCAGATACAACACCAGGTACCGCGCGACGGTCTGGGCGACCTCGGTGCCGTAGTCGTCCTCGACGAGCGACAGTGACAGGTCGATTCCCGCGGTCACCCCGGCGGCCGTCCACATCCGCTCCGAACTGCGCACGAAGATCGGTTCCGGATCGACTGAGACGCTGGGGAATTCATCGGCCATACGGTCGGCGAACGCCCAGTGGGTGGTGGCGGGGCAACCGTCGAGCAGGCCGGCCTGCGCGGCAATGAACGCACCGGTGCAGACGCTGACGACGCGGCGAGCATTGCGCGAGGCGGTGCGGATCCAGTCGATGACGGCGGGGTTGTTACGGGCGTTGTCGGCACCAACACCGCCCGGGATGACGATCGTGTCGATCGGCGTGTGCGGATCCGGTGGTGCGGCGGCGACGAACTCCAACCCGGTGAGGGTGGTGACCGACTGGCCGTCGACGGATGCCAACGTGACGGCATAGCCGTCGTCGGCGCGGCCCAGACCGGCCAGGCACAGCGTCGCGGTGGCGAACGCGTCGAACGGGCCCGCCAGGTCCAATGCCTGCACGCCGGCATAGCCCAGGATCACCACCGATCGAGTCACGTCTTCAGTGTTGGCGATTCCGCTGATGGCGTCTACGCCATGTACCCCACAAATCAGGACACGGGGTTTATGTCGGCGGGTGTGGCGATGATCGTCGACATGACCGAGTACACGTACCGCGCGCACTGGATGCCCGATGACCGCTACTACCTGGGCCTGTGCCTGGAGTTCCCGAACCTCTCGGCGAGGGGATCCACTGCGCACGAGGCTGTCGCCGCCGTGGAGAAGAAGGTCGCGGAGGAAGTGGCGCTCCTCCAGGCCGATGATGAGACACCGCCGGCCTCATTGACCGACCACCACTACAGCGGCAAATTGCTGGTACGCCTTCCGCCCGTATTGCACGCCAAGCTGGCAGTGGAGGCCGCCGAGCAGAGAATGTCGTTGAACCAGTGGATGATCCACAAACTTTCGGGCCGTCCGTCGATGTCATTGGACCTGTTTTAGGAGCGATCTGTTTCCAAAGGCATGTCCACTCTCAAAAGGTGATATCGCCGGCGATACTGCATTCTCCGATCACACACCGAGCACCTTGGCGGTACTGATGTGACCAATGTGGCGTCACTCCTTCGCGGCCCGGCCCTCTCCAAAGGCATGACCACTCTCAAAACCTGATATCACCGGCGATACTGCATTCTCCGATCACACACCGAGCACCTTCGCGGTACTGATGTGACAGGTGTGGCGCTACATTTTCTTGATGCCCCGCACGACCCGGCAGAACGGGGGCAGCGTCGCCACACCGCGCCGCAAACTACGCTGGAGCAGGCCGCCATTGGTCAACACCAGATGGCGCACCCCGCAATCGCGCCACTCGGCAACGCGATCCAAGACCTCGTCGGGCGTACCGACCAACCCCATATCGCGCATCAGATCGAGCGTGATGCCCTTGATGTGCGAGAGCGCCGTCTGCTCGTCCCAGTCTTGCGGCAGAATGTCCTGCCCGCCAGAGAAACCCACTCCCAACGGGTGTTGCGCACCCCGCTGGGCGAAGTACTCATCGGACGCGGTCAGACAACCGGCCTTCATCACCTCAGATTCCAGGGCGTCGTCGATTTCGCCACGAGTCCGCGCGGTCACCACCATCAGCAGCAGTGCCGGGGTGATGGCCATGGGATCACGGCCCGCATCGGAGGCGGCCCCACGCACCACGTCCAACCGTTGGGCGTAATCCTGCGGAGAATGAGGGAACGCCGGGAAGAACCCGTCGCCGTACCGGCCGGCAAGCCGCAGCATCCTCGGCCCGTGCGCGGCCACCCAGATGGGCGGGTATTTGCCGCGGTACGGCGGTAGGTCGAAGACCGCGTTGCGTAGCGGGAAGAACGGCGAATCTCGGTTGACGAGTTCACCTTTCGAGTCCCACAGAGCACGGATCGTGGCCATCGCCTCGTCGAAGCGGGCCACCGGCCGCGCCCAGTCCACCCCGTAGGGTTCATTTCCCTCCCGCTCACCCGGGCCGATCCCGAAAATGAACCGCCCCTTGGTCAACAGTTGCATCGTCGCGGCGGCTTGCGCGGTGACCGCGGGATTGCGGCGCCCGGCGTCGGTGACACAGATCCCCAACGGCAGCCGGGCGATTCGGTTTCGCGCCGCGATGCGGCCCAACATCGTCCAGGGCTCCATGCAGGCGTCGACCGACGGAGCCACCCTCGCCGCCGCACAATATTTCGGCTGCCACAGCGCCCGCGGGAAGATTGCATTGAGGTGATCGGGCACCCAGAAGGAGTCCACCCCCAGACCGACACCGGACAGATAACTGGCGCGGGTAAAGGCGTCCGCCGACGGCTTGCTCGCCGTGATGAGATCGAGCAGGCCGACCTGTAAGCCGCCCATGATCAGGGCTTCTCGGGTGTGCGGGACGCGATCGTGGGATCCATGATGCCGACGCGAAATCGAGTCATACCGCAAGTCTCGAACGGTCGGGCGAGCTTACTTAGAGTAGAGGCCTACCCCAGTTTCGCCCCGAGGGTCCCGAGCGCGTAGCACTCCCGCACCCGCTCGATCCACCACTGCCGCCGCTGCGGCGTCGCAGCCAAAGCCGACAGCCGGGCGGGGTCCGGGACGACCGCCTCAACCGGCAAGTGCCCGTCGACGGGTAACGGCATTTCGGCGACGTCCTCGATGAAAAACCCACCGGTGCCGAGGCCGCAGGCATGCCGCAACTCCGGCAACGCGGCGGCGGCCGACAGCCCGCGGGCGATACCGACCGCGGAATCCAACGCGCTGGACACCACGATCGGGATGTCGATCTGCGCGGCGATGTCGAGCATGCGCGAAACCCCGCCCAGCGGAGCGACTTTGAGCACTGCGACGTCGGCGGCGCGGGCCCGCACCACGCGCAGCGGATCGTCGGCCTTGCGGATCGACTCGTCGGCGGCGATCGGGACGTCCACCTGAGCGCGCAGGGTCGCCAACTCGTCGACCGTCGAACAGGGCTGCTCGAGGTACTCCAACGGGCCGTCGGCAGTCAGTGCCGCGGCCGCGGCAACCGCCTGCGGCAGCGTCCAGCCGCCGTTGGCGTCCACCCGCACCACGGGCACCTGTGCACGCACGGCGTTGACCCGCGCGACGTCGTCGGCCAGCGTCTGTCCGGGCTCGGCCACCTTGACCTTGGCCGTCCGTGCACCGGGGAACCGGGCCAACACGTCCGGCACCTGGGCGGCCGGCACCGCGGGCACCGTGGCGTTGATGGGGATGCGATCGCGGAGCACCGGGGGCGCCGGGTGATAGGCCGCCTCGATCCCGGCGGCCAGCCAGGCCGCGGCCTCCGGCGGCTCGTACTCGAGGAACGCGCCGAACTCACCCCACCCGGCCGGGCCGTCGATCAGCGCCACCTCGCGCACCGTGATGCCGCGGAAGCGCACCCGCATCGGGAGGGCGACGACATGCAGGCGGTCCAGGACGTCGTCAAGCGTGGGCACGCTTCAATGATGCCTAAGCGGCACCGAGAACCCGTTGGATGTCCGGCTTCATCGCCTGCAGTTGTGCACCCCAGTAGCCCCAGGTGTGGGTACCGGTCGGCGGGAAGTTGAACACGGCGTTGTTCCCCCCGGCCGCGATGTACTGATCACGGAAGTTCAAATTGCTTTGCAGCGCAGAGCCTTCCAGGAACGTGGCCGGCAGGTCACCGCCGCCCAACTCGCCGGGTGTCCCCGAGCCGCAGTACACCCAGATGCGGGTGTGGTTGGCCACCAGCCGTCCCACCTGAATCGTCGGATCGTTGCGCGCCCACGCCGGATCCCCCGGCGGGCCCCACATGGCGTTGGGGCTGAAGCCGCCGGCATCCCCCATGGCGAGTCCGATCAAACCGGGCCACGGGCCCGCCGACGGATTCAGGAACGCCGACAACGACCCCGCATAGATGAACTGCTGCGGGTGATACGCGGCCAGGATCATCGCGGAGTTACCCGACATGGACAGCCCGACCACGGCGTTGCCGCTGCTCGACACCTTCCGGTTGGCGGCCAGCCACTGGGGAAGCTCGCTGGTCAGGAACGTCTCCCACTTGTACGTCCACACCCCGCCGTTGCCGGCCGCCGGCTGATACCAGTCCGTGTAGAAGCTCGACATTCCACCGACCGGCATGACCACCGACAGGCCGGATTGGTAGAACCACTCGAACGCCGGAGTCTCGATATCCCAGCCGTTGAAGTCGTCGCGGGCGCGCAGACCGTCCAACAGATACACCGCATGGGGACCGCCGCCCTGGAACTGCACCTTGATGTCGCGACCCATCGACGCCGACGGCACCGAGATCGTCTCGACCGGCAGCCCGGCCCTCGACCACGCCTGCGCCTTGGGCGGCGGCCCGAGCAGACCGATCGTCACCGCCACCGCCAGGGCGGTCAGAAGCACTGCCCCGCGACGGTATTCAGATGTTCTCGGCAATGTACGTCCGTGCACCATGGCTGCCCCCACATCTCGCGCACACGTATGGACGCGAAACTACTCCGCTGGGAACGGGAAATATAGAGCCAACCGTCAGCCGACTTTCGGATAAACCTGGCGACCCGCCAGAAAAGTGGCCCGAACCTCCAGGTCAGCAATGCTTTCCGGCGCCGTCGCGCGGGGGTCGTCGGACACGATCACCATGTCGGCATACTTGCCGACCTCCAGGGAGCCGACCACGTCGTCGGCAAACAACTGCCACGCCGCATCGATGGTCTGCGCCCGCAACGCCTGCTCGACGGTGAGCCGCTCCTCCGGCGCCAGCACCCGACCGCTGGGCGCGGCACGCGTGACGGCGACGCTGATGTTGCGCAGCGGCTCCTCCGGGGTGACCGGCGGATCGTTGTGCAGGGAGATGCGCATGCCGGTGGCCACCGCGGAGCCCGCAGGCATCCACCGTTCCCCCCGCTGCGGGCCGAAGAGCCCGTCGACCAGGATGTCGCCCCAGTAGTGGATCTGATCGACGAAGAGGCTGCAGGTGACCCCGAGGGCATGGGCACGCTGCAACTGGGCGGGTGTGATGGCGCCGACGTGTTCCAGCCGCAACCGGTGATCGTTTCGGGGCCAGCGCTGCAGAGCGTCCTGGTAGACGTCGAGGATCGTGTCCACCCCGGCGTCGCCGTGCACGTGACAGGCCATCTGCCAGCCCTGCGGGAAGAACGTGCCGACGATCTCCGAAAGCTGCTCTTTCGTGTAGTTGGCGTGCCCGCACGATCCCGGCCGCACACCGATCGTGCGGGTGGCGTCGGTGTCCAGGTACGGGAAGGTCAGGTCGATGTTGCCGACCCAGGGTGAGCCGTCGACCCAGATCTTGATGCCCACCTGACGCACGGTGTCATCACCGTCGAACGGGCGGGCATCGGTATGCAGTGCGGCGGTGGACATTTCGTACGTGCGCAACCGCACCGTCAACTGATCGCGCAGTTGCGCAAGCAGCGGCCGGAACATCGGATCGAACGCCATCTCCGAGCAGGTGGTCAGGCCGGCCTCGTTGAGCCGGGCGCATTCGGCAGCCAGCATCGCCGGGAAATCCTTGGCGGAGATGGCATCGCCCAACAACGGGAACACCGCCGCGGTCTCCTCCGCGGTGCCGTCCAGCTCACCGTCGGCGGTGCGACCGTACTTTGCGCCTTTGGGGTCCGGGGTGTCCTTGGTGATCCCGGCCCGCCGGGCGGCGGCCGTGTTGAAGTACGCCTTGTGCCCCGAGTTGTGCACGATCACCAGCGGTGTGTCGGCGATGCTGTCGAGCCACGCAAGCGTCGGCTCGGGTAAACCGTTCTGCAACAACGGGTCCCAGCCGTTGAGAAACGCCCCGTCGGCCCCACGGCGCGCCACCTCGGCACGGACCGCGTCGAGCACCTCCTCGGCGGTCGCCAAGGTGACCGGCCGGATGTCGGCGATACGCCCGGACAACGCCACTGCCTCCATCAACGGATGACCATGCGCCTCAATGAAACCCGGCAGGACACAGCCGTCGACCTCACGCACGTCGGTGTGCTCCCCCACCCAGCCGGCCACCTCGGCCCGGGTGCCCAGGGCAACGATGCGGCCACCGGACACCGCCAGGGCATCTGCCGTCGGACGGGCCGGGTCGACGGTGAGGATGGTGCCGTAGAGGACAAGGTCGGCCGACTCGATCGGGCGGGTCATGCTCGGATGCTAGGGGCTGGCGGCGGTGCGCGCGGAACTCCGGTGAAAATCCGTGTCACCGGCGCGCCGGCCGCTGGTCCGGGCACAGGCCCCGGCGGTCCCTAACCCGCCGGGGCCTGGCTCCCGCCCCCAAATGTGGAGATTAAGCGGCTCCACCAGCGACGACGTGAGTAGAGCGCTACCTGCTTTTCGATCACGATCGGCCCGGCGTTACAACCCATACCGGGGATCGGCTCCGCAATTTCTGGAACACGTTCTAGTCTGTAGGTCATGAGTGATGCGCTGCACCATCCCATCCATTCCGGCCACCTCACTGTCGGCGCACTCAAGCGCAACAAGGACAAGCCGGTGCTGTTCCTCGGAGACACCACCCTGACCGGTGGTGAGCTGGCAGAACGCATCAGCCAGTACATCCAGGCCTTCGAGGCGCTCGGCGCTGGAGCCGGCGAAGGCGTCGGCCTGCTGTCGCTGAACCGGCCCGAGGTGCTGATGATCATCGGCGCCGGGCAGACCCAGGGCTACCGGCGTACCGCACTACACCCTCTCGGCTCGCTGGACGACCACGCCTATGTGCTGTCCGACGCCGAAGTGACGACGTTGATCATCGATCCCACTCCGGCGTTCGTGGACCGGGCCCTTGGCCTGCTGGAGAAGGTGCCGACGCTGCGCCAGGTGCTGACGATCGGCCCGGTGCCGTCGGCGTTGGAAGGCGTCGGCGTCGACCTGGTGGCCGAGGCCGCCAAGTACCCGCCCGTGCCGCTGGTCGCCGCCGATCTCGACCCGGACCACATCGGCGGACTCACCTACACCGGTGGCACCACCGGCAAGCCCAAGGGCGTGATGGGCACGGTGCGCTCGATCACCACCATGACCACGATCCAGCTGGCCGAGTGGGAGTGGCCGGAGAACCCGCGCTTCTTGATGTGCACCCCGCTCTCGCACGCCGGTGCGGCGTTTTTTGTGCCGACCATCGTCAAGGGCGGCGAGATGATCGTGCTGCCCAAGTTCGACCCGGCCGAGGTGCTGCGTGTCATCGAGGAGCGGCGCATCACCGCGACCATGCTGGTGCCGTCGATGATCTACGCCCTGATGGATCACCCGGACTCGCACACCCGCGACCTGTCCTCGCTGGAGACCGTCTACTACGGCGCCTCGGCGATGAACCCGGTGCGGCTGGCCGAGGCGCTCAAGCGATTCGGGCCGATCTTCGCGCAGTACTACGGCCAGTCCGAGGCCCCCATGGTGATCTCCTACCTGGGCAAGAAGGACCACGACGAGAAGCGGCTGACGTCCTGCGGGCGGCCCACGCTGTTCGCCCGGACCGCACTGCTGGACCCCGAGGGCAACCCGGTGCCGCGTGGCGAGGTCGGTGAGATCTGCGTCTCCGGTCCCCTGCTGGCCGGCGGGTACTGGAAACTGCCCGACGCCACCGCCGAGACCTTCAAAGACGGCTGGCTGCACACCGGCGACATGGCCCGCGAAGACGAGGACGGCTACTGGTTCATCGTCGACCGGGTCAAGGACATGATCGTCACCGGTGGCTTCAACGTGTTCCCGCGTGAGGTGGAAGATGTTGTGGCCGAACATCCTTCGGTGGCGCAGGTGTGCGTGATCGGCACTCCCGACGAGAAGTGGGGCGAGGCGGTGACCGCGGTGATCGTGCTGCGACCCGACGCCGCATCCGACGACGAGGCCGTGGCTCGCGTCACCGCAGAGATCCAGGCCGCGGTCAAGGAACGCAAGGGCTCGGTGCAATCACCCAAGCAGGTGATCGTGGTGGACTCGGTGCCGGTGACCGCGCTGGGCAAGCCCGACAAGAAGGCCGTCCGGGCCCAGTTCTGGGAGGGCGCTGCCCGCGCGATCGGGTGAACTTGTCCGGCCCCGCGCCTAGTCTGGGGCCATGGCTGACGAGCGCATCCGGCCGCCATGGTGGCTGAAGTACGTCAACAAGGTGATGATCGGGCTGAACAAGCTCGGCGTCGGCGGTGACAAGGGCCCGGTGGTGCTCACAGTGCCGGGCCGCAAGACCGGCAAGCCGCGCTCGACGCCGGTCACCCCGATGACCGTCGACGGCCACCGCTACATCGTCGCCGGCCTGCCCGGAGGTGACTGGGCCGCCAACGCCCGGGCCGCCGGCGAGGCCACGGTGCACCAAGGTCGTCGTGACCAACGGGTGCGCATGGTGGAGATCCCCGCCGAGCAAGCCCGGCCGCTGCTGCGTCAATTCCCGGTGTTGGTCCCCACCGGGGTGGGTTTCATGCGTAACGCCGGGTTGGTGACCGGGCCCCATCCCGACGAGTTCGAAGCCCTCGCCGGGCGGTGTCCGGTGTTCCGGCTGGACCCGGTCTGACCCGGCGTCAGCTCAGGTGCGGGGCCTCCTTGATCTTGGAGTCCTGCTTGCCCGTCGTCTGACAGAAGGTCTGCACCGCCAGCCGGGTACCGGTGATCTCCAGCTGCGCGGCATCCGTGCCCTTCTCGTCCTTGAGCATCTTGGCCACCGCGTCGTTCTGCGTCTGCTCGTCCTGCCCAATGAAGTCCTTGCACTTGGTGTCCCCACCGGTGACCTCGGGTGAGCAACCGACGAGTACCGATCCTGCAACCAACCCCGAGAACAACACACCTGCCAACTTCTTCATCGTGGCCCTCTCTCGTCTGGTGATGCGCCATACGCATCATCGCGCCAGGTTTCGTACCCGGCGGCGGTACCTGTGAAACCTCTGGACAGGCTCGCTCTACAGTCGAGCACGTGAGTGCAGACAACCCGTTCGACCCGACCGTGTGGGAGCCGGTACCCGGCTTCGACGATCTGACCGACATCACCTATCACCGCCATGTCGCCGACGGCGCCAAGCAGCCCACGGTGCGGGTGGCGTTCGACCGGCCCGAGGTACGCAATGCCTTCCGGCCGCACACCGTCGACGAGCTGTACCGCGTGCTCGACCATGCCCGGATGTCACCCGATGTGGGCGTGGTGTTGCTGACCGGCAACGGTCCGTCGGCCAAGGACGGCGGCTGGGCCTTCTGCTCCGGCGGCGATCAGCGCATCCGCGGGCGGTCCGGGTACCAGTACGCGGCCGGGGAAACGGCCGAAACCGTCGATCCGGCGCGGGCCGGCCGGTTGCACATCCTCGAGGTGCAGCGGCTCATCCGGTTCATGCCGAAGGTGGTGATCTGCCTGGTCAACGGCTGGGCCGCCGGCGGTGGGCACAGCCTGCACGTCACCTGTGACCTGACGCTGGCCAGCCGCCAGCACGCCCGGTTCAAGCAGACCGACGCCGACGTCGGCCCCTTCGACGGCGGGTTCGGCAGCGCCTATCTGGCCCGCCAGGCCGGGCAGAAGTTCGCCCGCGAGATCTTCTTCCTCGGCCGGGCCTACGACGCCGAGACCATGCATCAGATGGGCGCGGTCAACGAGGTTGTCGATCACGCCGAGCTGGAATCGGTGGGCCTGCAGTGGGCGGCCGAGATCAACGGCAAGTCCCCGCAAGCCATCCGGATGCTCAAGTTCTCGTTCAACCTGATCGATGACGGCCTGGTCGGCCAACAGGTATTCGCCGGGGAGGCAACGCGTTTGGCGTACATGACCGACGAAGCCGTCGAAGGCCGGGACGCGTTCCTGGAGAAGCGGGATCCGGACTGGACCCCGTTCCCCCGCTACTTCTGAGCGATTTCGGTGCGTTTGGTAACGGTAGGCGTTACCAAACGCACCGAAATCACTCCCTACACTCGGCGGATGAGCAAGAACCCGCTGCGCCGGCTGTCCGATCAGCTGCTGTTGATGAGCATGCGACCGTCTCTGATCGACACGCTTGGCGCCCGCGACGACATCGACATCACCGGCAAGCGCATCCTGCTCACCGGCGCCTCGTCGGGCATCGGTGAGGCCGCGGCCGAGAAGTTCGCCGCCCGCGGGGCGACCGTGATCGCGGTGGCCCGCCGCGCCGAACTGCTCGATGCCTTGGTGGAGCGGATCACCGCCACCGGAGGCACCGCGTGTGCGCACGCGGTCGACCTGTCCGACCTGGACGCCATCGACGAATTGGTCGCCGCGGTGGAACGCGAATTCGGCGGCGTCGACATTTTGATCAACAACGCGGGCCGGTCGATCCGGCGTCCGCTGACCGACTCACTGGACCGCTGGCACGACGTCGAGCGGACCATGACGCTCAACTATTACTCGCCGCTGCGGCTCATCCGCGGTCTGGCCCCGGGCATGCGGGAACGCCGTGACGGCCACATCATCAACGTCGCCACCTGGGGCGTGATGAACGAATCCGCCCCGCTGTTCGCGGTGTACAACGCGTCGAAGGCCGCACTGGCCGCGGTCAGCCGAGTCATCGAAACCGAATGGTCGGCCGTCGGCGTGAAATCCACGACGCTGTACTACCCGCTGGTGAAAACCCCGATGATCGCTCCCACCCGCGCCTACGACGGCCTGCCTGGATTGTCCGCGGCCGAGGCCGCCGACTGGATGCTGACCGCGGCGCGTACCCGCCCGGTGCAGATCGCCCCACGCATGGCGGTGACGGCCAAGGCTCTGAACACCGTGGCCCCGGCACTGGTCGATGCGGTGATGAAACGACAACGCGTCCAGCCGGCCTGACGTGTCCTGCCGTGGCCGGTCCAGACGCGGTGGTAGACAAGGGTCATGGAAATCCTGGCCAGCAGGATGTTGATCCGGCCGGTCGATTACCCGAAGTCGGTCGAGTTCTACCGTGACGGGATCGGTCTGGCCATCGCACGCGAATACGGTGCCGGCACAGTCTTTTACGCCGGGCAGTCACTGATCGAGCTGGCCGGTCATCACAGCCCCACCGAATCCGGTGTATTCCCCGGGGCGTTGTGGTTGCAGGTGCGTGACGTCTATGCCACCCAGGCCGAACTGGAAGGCCGCGGAGTGGCGATCGCCCGGGCTGCCCGCCAGGAGCCGTGGGGTCTACATGAGATGCACGTGACCGATCCCGACGACATCACCTTGATCTTCGTGCAGGTGCCCGAAACCCACCCGTTGCGCCGGGATACGCGTTGACTTGGAACTGACGCTGCACTTGTTCGAGTAGCGGTGTGCGTGGATTCAAAGTCAACAGCCGGGCTCAGGTGGGCCCTCAGCGCACCGGCGTCGCCAGCGGCCAACCCACCGACGCCAACCGGGCCGCGACCTGGTTGACCTCTTCGGGGTTCGGGTCCTTCTCGATGACGCTGCGCACCGCGATGCGGATGGCGTCGTCGGTCACCGGGCTCTCGCCGTTGCTGGATCGCAGGATGTCGTGGGTGGCCTGGACCACCTCGTCTTCAGTCAACGTCCGGGTCAACAGGGCCAGCAGGGCGAAGTGGTCCTTGTGCGGCACCCCCTCGGGATAGCCGGCACGAAGCCAGCCCAGCACGCTGTCCAAAACGCTCGTCGACTCACCCATGGTCAATCAGCTCACTTCCTGGGCAGGAACGGGAACAGGTCAACACCGGTGTGGTGGATGATCGTGGTCCGGGTGATCCAGGCGATGGCAACCAGGATCACCAGCCCGACCAGAACGAACAACGCCATCCCGAGAAACTTGAGCGCCGGGTTGGGCGCCTGCGTGGTGCCGTCGGCATTGGTGCCGCCGTCGCCGTTGGAGAACGCCACCAGCCCGGCGGCGAACACCGCAGGCAGACCGGCTCCGAGGACCAGGCCCACCACCAGAACCTTGAAAATCGCTTCCAGATAAGTCATTTGCGTTCCCTCATGTCTGCGACGTCTGCGATCAGACCGCGGCCTTGTCCGGATTGTGTGTGCCCTTGGCGGTGTCGGGCTTGGCGGCATCGCGCACATCGGCGGGCACCACCGAGTTGGTCGAGTGGTCCCAGTCGGCGTTGACGTTGCTGTGGTCCACCTTCTGCTGCTGGGCCCGCCACCACATGTACGCCGACAGCGCGACCAACAACCCGAAGATCAGGCCGTCACCGGCCAGCGCCGAAGACGTCAGCGACTCGACTCCGTGAGACAACCAGAACGCCAGCGCGCCGACGATCCCAGCGGCCGGCAGCGTGATCAGCCACGCCACCGCCATCCGACCGGCAACCGCCCAGCGCACCTCCGCCCCGGGCTTGCCGACACCGCTGCCCAGGATCGACCCGGTCGCCACGTGGGTGGTCGACAACGCCATGCCGGCGGCGCTCGAGCTCAGGATGATCGCGGCCGACGACGCCTCGGCTGCCAGACCCTGCGGCGACTCGATCTCGACGAGGCCCTTGCCCAGTGTGCGGATCACCCGCCAGCCGCCGATGTAGGTGCCCAGGCCGATGGCCAACGCGCAGGAGGCGATGATCCAGAACGGCAACCCGTTGTTCTTGACGTCACCGCTGAGGTGGCCGGTGGTGATCAGCGCGAGCGCGATCACGCCCATGGTCTTCTGCGCGTCGTTGGTGCCGTGCGACAGCGCAACCAGCGAGGCAGTGGCAATCTGCCCCCAGCGGAAGCCGGCTTCACGACGCTTCTGCGCGACGTTGCGGGTGATGCGATAGACCAGCCAGGTGCCGCAGCCGGCCACCAGGCAGGCGATCACCGGAGCGGCGATCGCGGGGATGAGCACCTTCTGGGTGACGCCGCTCCAGTTCACCCCGGCCAGGCCGATGGCGGCCAGGCCGGCGCCGATCAACCCGCCGAAGAGCGCGTGCGACGAGCTCGACGGGATGCCGAACAACCAGGTGAGCAAGTTCCACAGGATGCCGCCGATCAGGCCGGCGAAGATGATGGTCAGGCCGGTCGAGGCGTCGATCGACGGGATCAGCGCGCCGCTCTTGGAGTCCTGGATCTTGAGCACCGAGCTCGTCACCGTGATGGCGACCTCGACCGACAGGAACGCCCCGACGAGGTTCAGCACCCCGGCCAGCAGCACCGCCGTCTTGGGCTTGAGAGCGCGGGTGGCGATCGAGGTGGCCATGGCATTGCCGGTGTCGTGAAAGCCGTTGGTGAAGTCGAACACCAGTGCCGTTGCGATCAACAGCACCAGGACGATCAGCTCAGCGCTCATGGCCGTAATTCTGTAGGACCGCAGGCGTTTTTGACCAGCCGGAAACACCTTGCTGACCTGGGTTTTCAACTACGCTGTCGATGAGTTCACCCACTGTTCACCCAGGCAACCCACATTGTTCGCCGGGGCGGTTTGCCGTTGCCACTGTGGCCGATAGGTTCACTGCGAGCCAGAGTCGGTCGACGCCATTACCATCGAAGCCGTCTGCCGGCTCAACCCGTGACGACAGGCGGCTGGCTCGGGGTGGACCTTCAGGAGTGGGCTCAGTGAACGCATTTCTCGCCAAGATCGCGGCGTGGCTGAACGCCGGGTACCCGGAGGGGGTGCCCGGACCTGACCGGGTGCCGCTGTTGGCCCTGCTGACCCGCCGGCTGACCAACGACGAAGTCAAAGCCGTCGCACGGGATCTCATCGATCGCGGTGATTTCGATCACATCGACATTGGCGTGCTCATCACCCAGGTCACCGACGAACTCCCCCGCGCCGAAGACGTCGAACGGGTGCGGGAGCGGCTCGCGCTCAAGGGCTGGCCGTTGGATGATCCGCGCGACGCCGAGGACGCCGACGATTCTGTCGATTCCGACGATTCGCGAGACGCCGATCACAACGGGGACGGCACGAATGAGACAGGGAGTCAGGCATAACCGTCTTACGTGCGGTCTCCGTCGGCCCCGCGCCGGACGTCTTGTCGGCGGCGCTCGATGAGGTTCTGAACGAGCGCGGGCCGGCCATCCTGCCGGTCCCGGCCGACGACCCGCGCCAGAGCGCTTTGCTCACAAGCGCTTTGCGCGTCGGCGACGCTATAGACGACGACATCGCGGTGGTGATCTCCACCTCGGGTACCACCGGTGAGCCCAAAGGCGCCCAACTGACCGCGGCGGCGTTGCGGGCCGGCGCCGAATCCACCCACCGGCGGTTGGGCGGCACCGGACGATGGCTGTTGGCCCTGCCCGCTCATCACATCGCCGGGTTGCAGGTCCTGGTGCGCAGCGCGCTGGCCGGCACCACGCCCGTCGCCCTCCCGGCAACCTTCGAACCGAGCGACTTGCCTTCGGCGGTGGCGGCTTTGGGCAGCGGTCGGCGGTACGCCTCGCTGGTGGCCGTGCAGTTGGACAAGGCCTTGCGTGACGCGGACGCCGCGGCGGCGTTGGCCGATCTCGATGCCGTTCTGATCGGTGGCGGGCCGATGCCCGCCGGTGTGGCCGAGCGTGCACTGGCCGCCGGCGTGCATGTCGTGCGCACCTACGGCATGAGCGAGACAGCGGGTGGCTGCGTGTACGACGGGGTGCCGCTCGACGGCGTGAAGGTGCGTCTCACCGGAGCCGCCGCGACGTCAGGCACGGCTTCGCGCATCGTGTTGGGCGGGGCCACCGTGGCCAGGGGCTACCGCAACCCGATCACCCCGGACCCCTTCGTCGAGCCTGGCTGGTTCCGCACCGACGATCTTGGCGCCGTGGATGATTCAGGCGTGTTGCGGGTGCTGGGCCGGGTGGACGACGCGGTCAGCACGGGCGGGCTGACGGTGTTGCCGCAACTGGTCGAATCGGCGTTGGCCGACCATCCGGCAATCGCCGAGTGCGCGGTGTTCGGTGTCCCCGATGCGCGACTGGGCCAGCGGGTGGTGGCCGCGCTGGTGTTGGCCCCGGGCGCGACGGCACCGGATGTGACCGAACTTCGCGCACATGTCACGCAGACCCTGGACGCCACTGCCGCACCGCGAGAAGTGCACATCGTCGACGCGCTGCCCCGCCGCGGCATCGGCAAGCTCGACCGGCGGGCACTGGCCGCCCGGTATACCGACTGAGTCACAGGCATGATGGAGCCATGCGCCGAGAAGTGACGTCGATGGATCAACTGCGCGAGATCGTCGGAGTGCCCACCGCGGCCGTCGCCAACAAGGTCACCGATCGACTGTCCCCCGCCCAGCAGGGCTGGCTCCAGGCGGCGTCGTTGGGCTTTGTGGCCACCACCGACGCGCACGGACGGGTCGACGTCTCCCCGAAAGGAGATCCGCCGGGCTTCGTCCAGATCCTGGACGACACCACGATCGCCATCCCGGAGCGGCCGGGCAACCGGCGGGTCGACGGCTACCTGAACGTGCTGCAACGCCCGCAGGTGGGCACGGTGTTCGTCATCCCCGGCCGCGGCGACACCCTGCGGATCAACGGCACCGCCCGAATCCTTTCCGATGCCGACTATTTCGACGCCATGGCCGTCGATGGCAAGCGACCGATCCTGGCCCTGGAGATCGACATCCAAGAAGTGTTCTTCCACTGCCCGAAGGCATTTCTGCGCTCGGAAGCCTGGAAGCCGGAAACGTGGAATCCTACCGCGGTGCCCTCGGTGGCACAGATGGCAAAGGCGTTCAAACCCGACCAGAGCCAAGCCGAACTCGACGCGTACTACAGCGAGGAAAACCTGCGCACACTGCTGTACTGAGGTCAGGGTGGCCGGTGCGGATTCCCGCGCGAGCTGCCCTCTGCGCTGGAGTCACGGATTCCTGGCGGGTGTCCGATGTGCCCGCCTATGAGCGACAATTCAGCGACAATCGCCGCGTGGGCACCATGGGCACCGTTTGTCACACGGTCATTCAGCACTTTTGCCACTCAAATACCAAAAGCCCCATACGACACGGATTTTGGGCTGTCCAGCTATCAGCGACAGAGTCGCTGGCATGCGGGCACTGGGCAGATGATGCCCATGGGGTAGGGGATACGTGAGTGGCATAATCGTTGAGCGACAATGGGTTTGCTGAGGCCTGTGTTGTGCTATGTGGCGATTGTCGCTGAATTGTCGCTCATAGGCGGGCA
>NZ_LZJD01000036.1:0-59752 GCF_001666875.1 Mycobacterium sp. E802 | reverse complement strand
CCAGCCCCACATCGAGATTGCACTCAGGGACAGGAACAATGGCGATGTTGTCCCTGGCGACAATCTCGATGTGGGGCTGAACCGTTGGTGTGCCCGGCTAGTGCTCGTGGCCCACGGTTCCGCTGAGCTCATTGGGCGCCTGATCGAGCGTCACCGATGTGCCTTTCTCGCCGGATTCGACATCGACCGCGTGAATCTGCCTGGTGGCGGGGTCGGTGACGTACACGTCGTGGCCGCGGGCGAACACGCTCGGGCGGGGCTGCTCCCAGTCCTCGGGTTCGGTCCACGGTTCGACCACCGCGATCGTCTTCAGGGTCTGCCCGGACACCGGATCGATGACGTGGAGATTGCCGTCGGTACCCAGGATGAGGCCTTCGCCATGGGGCCCGCGGGCCAGCGACCGGAACGAGTAGCTGACCGACTGCGGGAGGGCGACCAGACGCAACTGCTTGCTCGCGGTGTCGGTCAGGGAGAAGCGGTTGGGCCGTTCCAGCTCGGCGTCAGGATCGACCTTGTAGTCACCCAGCACCACCGGTGAGTCTTCGTGTCCGCGAACGGTTCCCACCCGGCCGTAACGGTCCGGGGCGGCGATCTTGGTGAAGGCGCCGTCGGCGTAGGCCAATACCCCGTTCTCACAACCGAATACCGGCGTGGACGCTCCCGCGACGGTTTCGCCGTGTAGACCGGGACATTCACCACTGCGGGCGATCTCCCGATCCGAGGCATCAAATGCCACCGCACCACTGCGCCGGTCGCCGTCGCCCTCGCTGCGCACCCAGCTTCCGTCGTCCAGCACCACCGCGACACCGTGATGCGGTTGCGGCGCCTTCAGATTCCTCATGCGCGGGGCAGACCCTGCGATGTCATGCGGGTCGAGCGCGATGATCTCGCCCGTCCCCTCGTCGAACAGCACTGTGTGCTCGCCGTGTGTGACGACGTGTCCCGGCTCGTCGGCCATGAATGTGGTGTCGGTGAACTCGCCCGCCGCGGCGTCGAGCAGCCGGAAACCGTTGTCGGCGGACACCAGCACGTGCGCATCGTCGCCGGCCGGATTGACCCGGAGGAAGCCATCCGCCGGAAGGTCTGCCTTGACCTGCAGGCTGTTGCCGTCCAGCACATACAGCCCGCCGTCATAGGTGACCACCAGCGGATCGGCTATTGGTTCGCGCGCCTCGCGTTGCGGTTCGCCGCCACCGCAGCCGGCCAGCGCCGCCGCCAGTGTCAGCGCCCCGGCCGGCACGAGAACCTTCAATGATTTCGGCACACGTTCTCCCTCCTCGCACCGAACCGTTCAGCGCTCCAAACTCCTATCATTAATGACATTCATTTTCAATAAGGTCGGCGTCGGCGGGATCCGAGGGCCCGCCTAAGCTCGATGCGTGTCCGAGCACGCCTTCAGCCCCGACGAGCGTCGCGCCGTCTACCGGGCCATCGCCGAACGTCGCGACATGCGCCGGTTCGTCCCGGGCAGCACCGTGGCACCCGAGGTCCTCGGCCGGCTTCTGCAGGCCGCGCACGCCGCACCGAGCGTCGGCCTGATGCAGCCCTGGCGGTTCATCCGGGTCACCGACGACGCGCTGCGCCGAAAGATCCACGCGCTCGTCGACGAGGAACGCGTGCACACCGCCGATGCGCTGGGCTCCCGCGGCGAGGAGTTCCTGGCCCTGAAGGTCGAGGGCATCCTCGACTGCGCCGAACTGTTCGTCGTCGCCCTCGGCGAGAACCGTGACCGGCATATCTTCGGCCGCCGCACGCTGCCCCAGATGGATCTGGCATCGGTGTCGTGCGCGATCCAGAACATGTGGCTGGCCGCGCGCGCCGAGGGCCTCGGCATGGGGTGGGTGTCGATTTTCGAACCACTGCCCCTGGCTCGGCTGATGGGCATGCCCGACGACGCCGAGCCGGTGGCGATCCTGTGCCTGGGCCCGGTGCCCGAGTTCCCGGACCGGCCGGTGCTGGAGATCGAGCACTGGACCGTCGGCCGACCGCTGCCCGAATTCGTCTCGGAGAACGGCTGGCCGTCAGAAGCCGCGCCTTAGGCTGATCGGGTGGCTGGATTCGTCGACCTCAATGCCGATCTGGGCGAGAGCTTCGGCGCCTGGACGCTCGGTGACGACGAGGCCATGTTGCGCCTGGTTACCAGCGCCAACGTCGCCTGCGGCTTTCACGCCGGTGATCCGGCACTGCTGCTGCGTACCTGCCGCGGGGCCGCCGAGCGCGGAGTGCGGGTCGGTGCGCAGGTCAGTTACCGGGATCTGGCCGGGTTCGGCAGGCGCTTCATCGACGTCACCCCAGAGGACTTGACCGCCGACGTCATCTATCAGATCGGTGCGCTCCAAGCCATCGCGCATGCCGCCGGGACGGCGGTGACGTACGTCAAACCCCATGGCGCGCTGTACAACACGATCGTCAGCCACCGTGAGCAGGCAGCCGCGGTGGCGGCGGCGGTCCATGCCGTGGATGCCGGGCTGCCGGTGCTGGGCCTGTCCGGGTCGGTGTTCTTCGAGGAGGCGCGACAGTTGGGTCTGCGCACGGTGGCCGAGGCCTTCGCCGATCGCGCCTACCAACCCGACGGCACGCTGGTGTCCCGCCGCGAACCCGGCGCCGTGCTGCACGATCCGGTGGCGATCGCCGACCGCGTCGCCACGATGGTGACGACGGGACAGGTCCGCGCGATCGACGGGACGGCGGTTCCCATCACCGCGGAATCGGTTTGCGTGCACGGTGATTCACCGGGTGCGGTGAACATCGCCACCGCCGTGCGCGATCGCTTGGCGGCCGAGGGGATCCAGCTGACGCCGTTCAGCTAACGAGTTCAGGCCGGCCCGACCACCGGCAGCAGCGCCATCTCCCTGGCGTTCTTGATCGCCGTGGCGACCTGGCGCTGCTGCTGCGGGGTGAGACCGGTGATGCGCCGGGACCGGATCTTGCCCCGCTCGCTGATGAACGTGCGCAGCAGGTGGACGTCCTTGTAGTCGACCTCGGTCACCCCGAGGGCCTTCAGCTGATTGCGCCTCGGCTTCTTGAGATCGGTGGCCGGCGGTCGCTTCTTGGTGTTCTTGCGGGAACTCGTCGCCATCACCAACTCGACTTCCGTACGCCGGGCAGTTCACCGCGGTGCGCCAGCTCGCGCACCCGGACCCGGGACAGCCCGAACTTGCGCAGATGGCCGCGCGGACGGCCGTCGACCGCGTCCCGGTTGCGCAGCCGCACTGGGCTGGAATCCCGCGGCAGGCGTTGCAGCGCCGAGACTGCCGCGGCTTTCTGCTCGCCGGTGCTGGCCGGATTGCGGATGGCCTCTTTGAGCTCGGCCCGCCGTTCGGCGTAGCGCTCCACGAGCTTTCGACGTTGTTCGTTCTTGACGATCTTGGATCGCTTGGCCATCAGCGCTCCTCTCGGAAGTCGACGTGGCGGCGGATCACCGGGTCGTACTTGCGCAGCACGATCCGGTCCGGGTCGTTGCGGCGGTTCTTGCGGGTGACGTACGTGTAACCGGTTCCCGCCGTGGACTTCAGCTTCACGATCGGCCGAATATCTGTTCTTGCCATCAGATCTTCTCCCCCGCACTACGCAGCCGGGCAACCACCGCTTCGATGCCGTCGCGGTCGATCACCTTGATTCCCTTGGCGCTGACCCGAAGTCGGATACGGCGACCCTCGGTGGGCAGGTAGTACTTCTTGGTCTGGATGTTGGGGTTCCAGCGTCGGCGACTGCGCTTGTGCGAGTGCGACACCGTGTTGCCGAACCCGGGCGAGCGCCCGGTGACTTGGCAGTGGGCAGACATCGGCCTCCTTCGGATGGGGTACTCTCACGATAATGACAATCGTTTTCAACAACAAATCCGGGGAGGTGCAGTGCGAACCCCTGTAGTGCTGATCGCCGGACAAGGTGACGCCGACGAGGTCGCAGCACAGCTGAGCCGCAGGCCGGGCACGGTCTTGGTGCGCCACGTGTTCGACGGCCAGGTGGTGCTGCGCACCGTGTCCGACAGCAACAGCACATCCGAACTCGCTCTCGAGCTGGCACACGGCTGCGTCTCCTGCACAGTGCGCGACGACCTGCTGATCCTGCTGCGGCGCCTGCACCGGCGTGATGACGTGGATCGCATCGTCGTGCAATTGATGCCCTGGCTGGAAGCCGAACCGGTGTGCTGGGCCATCAACACCATCCGGGTCCACGTCGGCCCCGGCTACATCGACGGGCCCGCTGCCCGCGACGTCACCATCGACGCGGTGATCGCCTGCCTCGACGCGACGGTCTGGCTGCAGCAATCCGTGGGCGACGAGGAACTGCCCGACGGACGCACGCTCGCCCAGGTGGTCGTCGGGCAGGCCGAGTTCGCCGACATGCTGGTGCTCAACGAGCCGGACGCCACCACCCTGGCGGTGTTGCGCCGGCTCGCTCCCCGCGCCCGCATCACCGTCGGCCCCGACCGGGTCGAGCTCGGCCTGGCCCACCTGGAACCGAACAGCCCTCGGGGCCGCGCCACCACCCCGCACGATCCGCTGCTGGCCGGCGAGCCCCCATTGGAGCCCGACGATGAGGTCATCATCGTGGAGTTCGCCGCGCGCCGGCCGTTCCATCCCACGCGACTGCACGACGCGATAGACCACCTGCTCGACGGCGTCGTGCGCACCCGCGGCCGGGCCTGGCTGGCCAACCGGCCGTCCGATGTGATGTGGATCGAATCTGCGGGCGGCGGAATGCATTTCAGCAATGCCGGAAAGTGGTTGGCGGCAATGGACGACTCCGAGCGCGCCTACACCGACCCCGAACGCCTGGCCGTCGCCGCGATCGACTGGCATCACCAGTTCGGTGACCGCCACATCTCGTTGACCGTGTTGGTCTGTGGCGCCCGGCCCGGCGAGGTGATCGAGGCGCTGCGCGGCGCCCTGCTCACCGACGACGAGCTGGCCCGACCGCACGAGTGGGCCACGTACCCCGACCCGTTCGGTGACTGGCACGAAGAGCCCTGTCAGCCCGCCGTCGACGAGGCCGCAACATCCGTTCACACAGAAGGCGAATCCCAGTGAAATCCGACATCCACCCCGACTACCACCCCGTGGTGTTTCAGGACGCCGCAACGGGCACCAAGTTCCTGACCCGCTCGACGGCGACCAGTGAGCGCACCATCGAGTGGCCGACCGCCGACGGCATGCAGACCTACCCGCTGATCGTCGTCGACGTCACCAGCGATTCTCATCCGTTCTGGACCGGGTCGGCACGGCACATCGACTCGGCCGGGCAGGTGGAGAAGTTCCGCCGACGCTACGGCTAGGTCCCCGATCAGGCCGGTTCTAGGGTGAAGCCATGCGGCTCAAGCCCGGCAGACCCGACCTGGCCCCCTATGCGCGGTATTTCGACGTGCCGTCGGCCACATCGCAGTCCCCGCTCAGCGTCACCTGGGCCGGGGTCAGCACGCTGCTCGTAGACGACGGCACCTCGGCCGTCCTGACCGACGGATTCTTCTCCCGGCCCGCGCTGCCGACCGTGGTCTTACGCAAGCTAAGGCCGTCACTTCCCCGCATCGAGGGCTGCCTGGCCCGGCTCGGCATCGACAAGCTGGAGGCGGTGCTGCCGGTACACAGCCACTTCGACCATGCGATGGATTCGGCCGTCGTGGCCGAGCGGACCGGTGCCCGACTGGTGGGCGGCACCTCGACCGCGCAGGTCGGCGTCGGGCACGGTCTGCCTCCGGATCGGATCGAGACCTCCGCCCCAGGGGAAGCCGTGTCTCTCGGTCCCTACGACGTGACGCTCTTCGAGTCCGAACACTGCCCACCGGACCGGTTCCCCGGAATCATCACCGAGCCCGTCGTGCCGCCGGTCAAGGTCGCGGCCTACAAGTGCGGCGAGGCGTGGTCGACACTGGTGCATCATCGGCCCAGTGACCGCCGGCTCCTGATCGTCGGCAGTGCCGGCGCGGTCCCCGGCGCACTGGCCGGGCAGCGTGCCGAGGTGGTCTACCTCGGGATCGGTCAACTCGGGCTGCAGTCCGACCAGTATTTCGAAAGTTACTGGGCCGAGACGGTTCGCGCGGTGGGAGCGCGGCGGGTCGTGCTGATCCACTGGGACGACTTCTTCCGCCCGCTGCACAAACCGTTGCGCGCCTTGCCTTATGCCGGTGACGACCTGGATGTCTCGATGCGGGTACTGACCCGGTTGGCCGAAGTCGACGGGGTGCGCCTGCACCTGCCGACCCTGTGGGATCGGGCCGACCCCTGGCACTGATCCTGGCGCTCGTCGCGCTGGCCGTCGTGCTGGCCTTCGCGATGGCGCGCCCGAATGGCTGGCCGGAGGCGGTGGCGGCGGTGCCCGCGGCCGGTTTGCTGATCGCGCTCGGGGTGATCTCCGGCGACGAAGCCTGGGCCGAGGTGCAGCGTCTGCTCCCGGTTGTCGGCTTCCTTGGGGCGGTGTTGGTGCTGGCGCACCTGTGCGATGACGAAGGACTGTTCCACGCCGCAGGCACCGTGATGGCCCGCGCCAGCCGAGGCGATCCCCGGCGCCTACTGACCCGGGTGTTCGTGATCGGCGCGACGACGACCGCGGTGCTGAGCCTGGACGCCACCGTGGTGCTGTTGACGCCGGTGGTGCTGGCCACCGCCCGCACACTGGCCATACCGCCCCGGCCGCACGCCTATGCCAGCGCGCACCTGGCCAACTCCGCATCCCTGCTGTTTCCGGTGTCGAATCTGACGAATCTGTTGGCGTTCACCGTGGCCGGGCTGTCCTTCGTCCAGTTCAGCGCCGTGATGACGCTGCCCTGGCTGGCGGTCATCGCCGTCGAATTTCTTTTGCTGCGCCCGGTTTTCCGACACGAACTGAACCGCCCGGTCACCGAGGTGACTGCCCCACCGCCCGAGATTCCGGTGTTCGTTCTCGCCGTGCTGGGCCTGACATTGGCGGGTTTCGTCGTCACGTCGGCCTTCGACGCGTCGCCGGCGTGGGCGGCGCTGGCCGGGGCGGTCGTGCTCGGGGTCCGCAGTCTGGCCCAGCGCCGCAGCACAATTCAAGGCATCACCCGCGCCGTCAACCTGCCGTTCCTGGCGTTCGTGCTGTGCCTGGGCGTGGTGGTGGACGCGGTGGTGCACAACGGGCTCGACGACGTCATGCGCGGCGTGCTTCCGGTCGGCGACTCGTTCCCCGAACTCCTCGCGCTGGCCGCCATCGCCGCGGTACTGGCGAACCTGGTCAACAACCTGCCGGCAGTGCTGGTGTTGCTGCCGTTGGTGGCCGCCGCCGGCCCGGCCGCAGTGCTCGCCGTGCTGATCGGCGTGAACGTCGGCCCGAACCTGACCTACGTGGGGTCATTGTCGAATCTTTTGTGGCGCAATGTCGTTCATCGAGACGGCCTACCCGCCAAAGCCACGGAGTTCAGCTGGGTAGGGCTGGTCACCGTGCCGGCGACACTGCTGGCCGGTGTGCTCGCGCTATGGCTCAGCCTCGGTTTGATTCTGCGGTGAGGGCTGACCGCACTTCTGCGTCGTGACCGGAGGATGAAAGTCAGGCGCGACGTTGACGCGCGATCTCGGCGAGCACCACACCGGCGGCCACCGAGGCGTTCAGCGACTCCGTCGGCCCGGCCATCGGGATCGAGACCACCGCATCGCAGTTCTCCCGCACCAGCCGTGACAGCCCCTTGCCTTCCGAGCCCACCACCACGACCATCGGCCCGGCGCCGTCGAGTTCGTCGAGCGACGTGTCACCACCGGCATCCAGGCCCACCACCTGCAGCCCGGAATCGGCCCAACTCTTCAGTGTCCGAGTCAGATTCGTCGCCCGCGCCACCGGCGTACGGGCCGCCGCGCCGGCGCTGGTACGCCAGGCCACCGCGGTCACCGAGGCCGAACGCCGCTGCGGGATCACCACACCGTGCCCGCCGAACGCCGCCACCGAACGCACGATGGCGCCGAGGTTGCGCGGATCGGAGATGTTGTCCAACGCCACCAACAGCGCCGGTTCCCCGGAATCTCGGGCCGCCTTCACCAGATCGTCGGGGTGCGCGTAGTCGTATGGCGGCACCTGCAGGGCCAGCCCCTGGTGCAACGCGTTGTTGCTCATCCGGTCCAGGTCGTGGCGCTGCACTTCCAGGATCGAGATGCCGCGATCGGCGGCGATCTGAACGGATTCGGTGAGCCGCTCGTCGGCCTCGGTGCCCAGCGCCACATACAGCGCGGTGGCCGGAACCTTGGCCCGCAGGCACTCCACCACGGGGTTGCGGCCGAGCACCAACTCGGTGTCGTCGGTCTTGCGGTGCCGCCCCTGCGCCTGACGGGCCGCCTTCGCGGCCTTCTTGGCGGCGGGATGGTGTGGGCGCTGGTCAGCCCGGGGCGTCGCCCCACGGCCTTCCAACCCACGACGACGCACGCCGCCGGACCCGACCGTGGGCCCCTTCTTCGTCCCTGGCTTGCGCACTGCGCCGCGGCGCTGCGAATTCCCGGCCATCTACGCTCCGTTCCCGTCCACCAGCGCCCACTGCGGGCCGTCAGCGGTGTCGGTGACCTCGATCCCGGCCTCTTTGAGCCGGTCGCGGATTGCGTCGGCCGCAGCCCAATCCCGGTTGGCACGCGCCTCGATACGACCGGCCAGGGCCCACTGGACCAACACGTCGACCGCGGCCAGGGCGGCCGAGGTCTCGTCGCGGGACTCCCAGCGCTCGTCGAGCGGATCGCAGCCCAAGATCCCCATCATCGCCCGGATCGACGTGGCCCGCGCCATCGCGACCTCGTGATCGCCGGCATCCAGCGCCCGGTTGCCCTCGGCTCGGGCGGCATGCACCTCGGCCAGCGCCATCGGCACCGCGAGATCGTCGTTGAGCGCGGCGGCGAACTTGGGGGTCCACTCCCCGACCGCGACGGCCCCGACGCGGTTGCGGACGCGATGCAGGAAGTCCTCGATGCCGCTGTAGGCCTTCACCGCGTCCTGCAGTGCGGTCTCGGAGAACTCCAGCATGGACCGATAATGGGCGCTTCCCAGGTAGTAACGCAGCTCGGCAGCCCGAACCCGTTGCAGCACAGCGGGAATCGAGAGCACGTTGCCCAGCGACTTGCTCATCTTCTCGCCGCCCATGGTGACCCAGCCGTTGTGCAGCCAGTACCGGGCGAAGCCGTCGCCTGCCGCGCGCGCCTGCGCGATCTCGTTCTCGTGGTGCGGGAACACCAGGTCCATACCGCCGGCATGGATGTCGAACTCCGCACCCAGGTAGGCCTCGCACATCGCCACGCACTCGGTGTGCCAGCCGGGACGACCGCGGCCCCAGGGCGTCGGCCATGACGGCTCACCCGGTTTGGCGCCCTTCCACAACGTGAAGTCGCGCTGATCGCGCTTGCCGGTCGCCACGCCCTCGCCCTGGTGCACATCGTCGATGCGATGACCGGACAGCGCGCCGTATTCGGACAGGCTCAGCACGTCGAAGTACACGTCGCCGCCTTGGGCGTAGGCATGGCCCCGCTCGATCAGCCGGTCGATGAGCTCGATCATCTGGGTGATGTGACCGGTGGCCCGGGGCTCGGCAGACGGCGGCAGCACGCCCAGCGCGTCATACGCGGCGCTGAACGCCCGCTCGTAGGTGGCGGCCCATTCCCACCATGGCCGGCCGGCGTCGGCCGCCTTGTTGAGGATCTTGTCGTCGATGTCGGTGACGTTGCGGATGAACGCAACGTCGTATCCATTGGCGGTCAGCCAGCGGCGCAACACGTCGAACGCGACTCCGCTACGGACGTGGCCGATGTGCGGCAGGCCCTGGACGGTGGCACCGCACAGGTAGATCGAAGCGTGCCCCGGCCGCAGTGGTACGAAATCTCGTACGGCACCCGCCATGGTGTCGTACAGCCGCAGGCCGGTCTCTGTTGCCGACCCGACAGCTTGAGCGCGATCGGTCACGACGTGCCAGCTTACCGGCCTATTCGACAGGAACCACCAAAGCGCTGGCCATCGCGGCCAAACCCTCGCCCCGACCGGTCAGACCGAGCCCGTCGGTGGTGGTCGCCGAGACGGATACCGGCGCCCCGATCAGCTCGGACAACAGCTCCTGGGCCTCCAGGCGGCGCGGCCCGATCTTGGGCCGGTTGCCGATCACCTGCACGGTCGCGTTGCCCACCCGGAAACCCGCCTGCTGCACCAGCTGACGCACATGGCGCAGCATGTCAGCCCCGGTGACCCCGCGCCATTCCGGCCGGTCGGTGCCGAAGACCCCGCCGAGGTCACCGAGACCCGCGGCACTGAGCAGCGCGTCGCACAACGCGTGGGCGGCGACGTCGCCGTCGGAATGCCCCGCGCAGCCGTCGGCGCCGTCGAATTCCAAGCACAGCAGCCAACACGGCCGGCCGGGCTCGATCGGATGGACGTCGGTACCCAGCCCGACCCTTGGAATCAACACGGAATCAGCATGCGATCGTCATGCCCCGCGCGCCATCACGGCCTCGGCCAGCAACAGGTCCAGGGGTGTGGTGATCTTGAAGGCCAACGGGTCGCCCTCGACGATCTGCACCGGAGTGCCGAGCTGTTCGACAAGGGAGGCATCGTCGGTCACTGCACCGGCACCGGCCCGCTGATAAGCGCGGCGCAAGACGTCTGCGCGGAAGCCCTGTGGCGTCTGCACGGCCCGCAGCCCGGCCCGCTCGGGTGTGCCCAGGACCGCCCCGTTGGCGTCGACGGCCTTGATGGTGTCGGCCAGCGGAAGCCCGGGGACGACGGCGGCGTGGCCTTCTGTCAGCGCGGCGACGACCCGGGCGATCAGGCTCGGCGGGGTCAGCGCCCGCGCGGCGTCGTGCACCAATACGAAATCGGCGTCATCGGCGGCGCCGAGGGCCAGACCCACCGATTCGGTGCGGTCCGCTCCCCCGGCCACGATCTCCGCCCGCGCACCGAAGACCAACATGGCCTCATCGGTACGCGCGGGCGGCACCGCGACCACGACCCTGTCGATCACGCCGGAGCCGAGCAGCCCGTCGAGAGCATGCTCCAGCAGGGGTTTGTGCCCCAGGTTGACGAATGCTTTCGGCCTGCCCGCGCCGAGCCGCTCACCAGAGCCGGCGGCCGGGACGACCGCGACAGTTGTTGCCACGGCGCGTCAGGACGCGGCGGCCAGAACCTCGTCGAGGATGGTCTCGGCCTTGGCGTCATCGGTGTTCTCGGCCAAGGCGAGTTCGCCGACCAGGATCTGCCGAGCCTTGGCCAGCATTCGCTTCTCACCCGCGGAAAGACCGCGCTCCTGATCCCGACGCCACAGATCCCGGACCACCTCGGCAACCTTGTTCACGTCACCGGAAGCCAACTTCTCGAGATTGGCCTTGTAGCGGCGCGACCAGTTGGTCGGCTCTTCGGTGTGCGGCGCGCGCAACACCTGGAAAACCTTGTCGAGGCCTTCCTGGCCCACGACGTCGCGGACACCGACGTACTCGGCGTTCTCTGCGGGCACTCGAACGGTCAGATCCCCCTGAGCGACCTTCAGTACGAGATATTCCTTCTGCTCGCCTTTGATAGTCCGGGTTTCGATCGCCTCGATCAACGCAGCACCGTGGTGTGGATAGACGACGGTGTCTCCGACCTTGAAAATCATCTGATTCGAGCCCCTTTCGCTAGTCCATCCTAACACGGGCCGCGATCACGTGCGCACCAACTATGCAGGTCAGGGGCACCGCAGGTGAAGAGCAGGGGTTGACATGGTGACGAAAGCGTGCAACGCCCGGGCCCGCCCGACACCCGAAACGGGCCGCCGCGCAAAGCCGTTGTGCGCCTGCCGCAGCCGTGGATCGACGGTCCGGAGGGCACCCAACCGGGTCCGTCGACAGCCCTCTGCCAGCCCTCGCATTCCCCCGACGACACCCACCTACTACTGTGCATAGTCGAAGTACGCCGACCCAGCTCAGGAGGCTTGAGTGAACCGCTTCGCAATGCGCGCCTCGATCGGTCTGGCCGCATGTGGCCTGACCGCAGCCGTTCTCACCGGCTGCGGCGCCGGGCAGGTCTCCCAGACGGCGACGCAGGAGCCCGCCGTCAACGGCGTCAACGCACAGGTGGGCGAGGTCGCCCTGCGCAACGTGCACCTGCGCGCACCCCAGGAGAAGGATTACGTCGAGCCCGGTTCCGAGGCCGAGCTGCTGTTCGTCGCGGCCAACGGCTCCACCGAAAAGCCCAACAAGCTGATCTCGATCGAGTCCAACGTCGGCGACGTGGCACTGACCGGCGACCAGACCATCCCGGCCGGCGGTACCCTCGTCGTCGGTGAGCCCGACGGCCAGCTCAAGCCGCTGGAGAAGACCGAGGCGGCCGACGGCGCCACCGCCAAGGTCACCCTGACCAAGCCGATCACCAACGGGCTGCTGTACGACTTCACGTTCAAGTTCGAAAACGGTGAGACCACTGTCGCCGTGCCGATCTCGGCAGGCGAGGCGCCTCGCCGCAACAAGGCCGGCGAGTCCCCCGAAGAGGCTGCCGAGACCGGCGGCACGGGCGGCCACCACTGATCGCTTCATCGCCGAGGGTTGATCCCTGAGGCTGCGACCCCGTCGGGACCACCCGGCGGGGTTTTTGCGTTCGCACTGACCTGCCGTTTCCGTCGGTTGCCAGGGGGCTGCTCGGGTGCGCCTGACCGTCGATGTCGGCGGTTGCCGTTACTGTCACGGCGTGGCCGCTTCGAAAGTACGTTCGCAGTACCGCTGCTCGGAATGCCAGCACACCACGCCGAAATGGGTCGGCCGGTGCGCCAATTGCGGCACCTGGGGAACGGTCGACGAAGTAGCCGTTCTCTCGTCTGTGGGCGGTGCGGCCCGCCGCTCGGTGGCCCCGACCTCACCCGCGGTGCCGATCACCTCGATCGACCCGGGCATCACCCGGCATTACGCCACCGGCGTGACGGAACTGGACCGGGTGCTCGGCGGCGGCCTGGTGGCCGGTTCGGTGACGCTGCTGGCCGGGGAGCCCGGCGTTGGGAAGTCGACGCTGCTGCTCGAGGTGGCCAACCGCTGGGCGCACACCAGTCGCCGCGCGCTGTACCTGTCCGGTGAGGAGTCCGCCGGCCAGATCCGGCTGCGCGCCGAACGCACGGGCTGCACACACGACAACGTCTATCTGGCAGGCGAATCCGACCTGCAGATCGCCCTCGGCCACATCGACGAGGTCAAGCCCAGCCTGGTGATCGTCGACTCGGTGCAGACCATGTCCACCACCGAGGCCGACGGCGTGACGGGTGGGGTGACGCAGGTGCGGGCGGTGACGACGGCGCTGACGGGCTATGCCAAGACCGCCATCGGCGATCCGGCGGTGGCCATGATCCTCGTCGGCCACGTGACCAAGGACGGCGCCATCGCGGGCCCGCGCTCCTTGGAGCATCTCGTCGACGTGGTGCTGCACTTCGAAGGGGACCACGCGTCGAGCCTGCGCATGGTGCGCGGGGTCAAGAACCGGTTCGGCGCGGCAGACGAGGTCGGTTGTTTTCAGATGCACGACAACGGAATCGAGTGCGTCAGCGACCCGTCCGGGCTGTTCCTGGACCAGCGCCCCTCGGCGGTGCCGGGCACCGCGATCACGGTCACGCTCGATGGCAAGCGCCCGATGATCGGCGAGGTGCAGGCGCTTGTCGCCCCGCCCGTGGGGCCGCCGCGGCGCGTCGTCAGTGGCATCGATTCGGCCCGCGCGGCGATGATCGGCGCGGTGCTGCAGACCCGTTGCGGCCTTCCGATCGGCAACAGCGACATCTACCTGTCCACCGTGGGTGGCATGCGGCTGACCGATCCGTCCTCGGATCTGGCCGTGGCGGTGGCCATCGCGTCGGCCTATCTCGACATCGCGTTGCCGATGAACGCGGTGGCGATCGGTGAGGTCGGCCTCGTCGGCGACCTGCGCCGGGTCACCGGCATGGATCGCAGGCTGGCCGAGGCCGCCCGGCTGGGGTTCAACATTGCCGTGGTGCCGCCCGGGGTCACCAGCGTGCCCAACGGCCTGCGCGTCATCACCGTCGATCACATCGGGGCGGCATTACGGGCACTCAAAGACATCGCGATTGCCAGCAATCGATCCGATCACGGACAATAGCGGCCGACCCAAGGAGAGCTGATGGCCGTGAACTCCGGTGCCAGGACGAGCCGTACCGTCGTGCACCTGGCACGGCCGACGTTGCGGGAAACCCTCGGCAGGCTGGCGCCAGGCACACCGCTGCGCGACGGCCTGGAACGCATCCTGCGCGGCAAGACCGGCGCGCTGATCGTGCTGGGCTACGACGACAGCGTGGAGGCCATCTGCGACGGCGGCTTCGCCCTCGACGTGCGGTATGCGCCCACCCGGCTGCGTGAGCTGTCGAAGATGGACGGCGCGGTGGTGCTGTCCAGCGACGGCGGCCGGATCGTGCGGGCCAACGTCCAGTTGGTGCCCGACCCCTCGATCCCCACCGACGAATCCGGAACCCGGCACCGCTCGGCCGAGCGCACCGCCATCCAGACCGGTTACCCGGTGATCTCGGTGAGCCATTCGATGAGCATCGTGACCGTCTACGTCGCCGGCGAGCGGCACGTGGTTCCCGATTCGGCCACCATCCTGTCGCGGGCCAACCAGACCATCGCCACGCTGGAGCGCTACAAGGGCCGGCTCGACGAGGTGAGCAAGCAGCTTTCCACCGCCGAGATCGAGGACTTCGTGACGCTGCGCGACGTCATGACCGTGGTGCAGCGCCTGGAGATGGTGCGCCGGATCAGCCTGGAGATCGACGCCGATGTCGTCGAACTCGGCACCGATGGGCGTCAGCTCAAACTTCAGCTCGACGAGCTTCTCGGGGACAACGAGGCCGCGCGCGAGCTGATCGTGCGCGACTACCACGCCCTTCCCGACCCGCCGACCGCCGCGCAGGTGCACGCCACCCTCGACGAGCTCGACACCCTCTCGGACAGTGAGTTGCTCGACTTCACTACGCTGGCAAGGGTTTTCGGCTACCCATCGACAGCGGAGGCGCAGGATTCGGCGATGAGTTCACGCGGCTACCGTGCGATGGCCGGCATCCCGCGACTGCAGTTCGCCCACGTCGACCTGCTGGTCCGGTCGTTCGGCTCACTGCAGGGGCTGTTGGCCGCCAGCGCCGATGACCTGCAGTCTGTGGACGGGATCGGTTCCATGTGGGCCCGGCACATCCGCGAAGGCTTGTCACTGCTGGCCGAGTCGACCATCGCCGACCGGCTGGCCTGACGTCAGTTTCCCGGCGCGGGCACCTCAGGCGCCGGTGCGCCGCCGGCGGGCGGCCCGGGCTGCTGCGCGCTGGGCTGGGCCAGGATGAACGGGACCGGCGCCGATCGAAGATTGCCCAACTGCACGATCAGGTTGTAGGTACCCGGTCCGATCGGCTGGCGAGGCATCGGGCACTGCGGCGCCGACCCCATCCCGGTCCAGGTGACCTCCGTGGTCACCTGTTCACCGGGATTGAAGGTCTTCACCAAGGTCTCGTTGGACGGGGCGCAGTCCAGGTTCGACCACAACCGGTTGTTGTCCAGCGAGTAGACGTAGGCGGCCAGCACCGCGGCGCCCACGTCGCGTTTGCAGGCCACCAGGCCGATATTCGTGACCACCATGGTGAACTTCGGCTGATCGCCGACCACGTACTCCGGCTGGCTGGTGATGCCCTTGACGGCAAGCGTCGAATCCGGGCAGTCGTCCCCCTCCTTGAGCAGCGGGGGCGGTGTCACCGCGGCGGTCGGCGTCGCCGTCGGCGGCGGCGCGTGCTGCGCCGGGGGCACCACCGGGGACTTGACCTCGGGGTTCTCCCCCGGCAACGGGGTCGGCGGGGCCGCGCTGGCAGCCGGCTCGTCGGCGGGCTTGGACTCGGCACCGGAGTTACTGGTCATGATCACCGCGACGATCGCGGCGACGATCCCCACGACGACTACCGCGATACCGATAGCCAGCGCCCTGCGCCGCCAGTAAATCTGTGCGGGCAGTGGCCCATGAGGTTCCAGATCCAACACGGCTTTCACGGTAAGCCCAGGTCATCCCCAGTTGTTCGAGGCGACCCGGCGTGTCGTCAGGCTTCGCCGATGTCGCCGAGGTGACTGCGCAGTTCCACCCGCCCGTCGGCCAGGTGGTAGGTGGCACCGACGATGGCCTGCGTGCCTGCGGCAAGTCCCTCGGCGATTGCCGCCGAGCGCAGCTTCAACTGCGACACCGTCTCGTTGACGTGGTACTCCTCGAACTCGTCGACCCGCTTCAGACCGGCATGCCGTCCCATCAGGATCGACGGGGTCACCCGCTCGACGATGTCGCGCACGTAACCGCCGGGCACCGTGCCCTCGTCGAGGGCGTTGATGGCAGCCTGGACCGCACCGCAGCTGTCGTGGCCGAGCACCACAATCAGCGGCACGTTCAGGATCGACACCGCGTATTCGATCGAACCCAGCACCGAGTTGTCGATCACGTGGCCTGCGGTGCGCACCACGAACATGTCGCCGAGACCCTGGTCGAACAGCAACTCCGCGGCCACGCGGCTGTCGCCGCAGCCGAACACCACGGCAGTGGGCTTCTGCCCGTTCGCCAGGCTGGCGCGACGGGCGATGTCCTGGCTTGGGTGCTGCGGTTCGCCTGCCACGAAGCGGGCGTTACCGTCCTTGAGTGCTTTCCATGCGGACACTGGGTTTGAGTTGGGCATATCAACCATTTTGCATGAGCCGCTGATGAGCATCGACGCGGAGGAGCTCTTGCGGTGGTATGAGCAGGCTCAGCGTGACCTGCCGTGGCGTCGACCGGGCGTCACCGCGTGGCAGATCCTGGTCAGCGAATTCATGCTGCAGCAAACACCGGTGGCCCGGGTCGAGCCGATCTGGCTGGCCTGGATCGACCGGTGGCCCACACCGTCGTCCACTGCGGCAGCCGGGGCGGCCGAGGTGTTGCGGGCCTGGGGAAAACTGGGATATCCGCGACGGGCCAAGCGGCTGCACGAGTGCGCGGTCGTCATCGCCGACGAGTACGGCGACGAAGTGCCCACCGACGTCGAGACCCTGCTGACACTGCCCGGCATCGGCGCCTACACCGCGCGGGCGGTGGCCTGCTTCGCCTACCGGGCAAGTGTTCCAGTGGTCGACACCAATGTGCGCCGGGTGGTGACGCGGGTGCTGCACGGCCAGGCCGACGCCCCCGCACGTGCCCGTGACCTCGATGACGTGGCGGCACTGCTACCACCGGACGCGACGGCGCCGACGTTCTCGGCCGCGCTGATGGAGTTGGGCGCGGTGGTGTGCACGTCCCGCTCCCCGCAGTGCGGGAACTGCCCGCTGAGCAGCTGCCGCTGGCGGTCGGCCGGCTACCCGGCGGCCACCATCGCCCGGCGGGTGCAGCGGTACGCCGGCACGGATCGACAGGTCCGCGGCAAGCTGCTGGATGTGTTGCGGGCCAGCACAACTCCGGTGGTCAAAAGCCAGCTGGACGTGGTGTGGTTGTCCGATCCGGCACAGCGGGACCGGGCGCTGGATTCACTGCTGGTCGACGGACTCGTCGAGCAAACTGGCGATGGCCGGTTCGCTCTGGCAGGCGAAGGTGAAATACATGAAGTCGGCATGAATTCGGGCCGCAGGGGCACGCGACGCTCCGATTGCGCGCCCGAACTGAGGTAGGGCGGTACTCTATCCGGCCGGTCGGACCCGGGCGAACACTGCTTTCATGACTCGATCGGGCGGGCATGCGGTGGTGTTGGGTGCGAGCATGGCGGGTGCGCTGGCCGCACGGGTACTGGCCGAGCACTACGAGACGGTCACCATCGTCGAACGCGACGAGATCCCGGACACCGCCCAGAACCGGCGCGGCGTGCCACAGGGCCGGCACGCCCACGCACTGTTGGCACGCAGTTCGGCGATTCTGGACGAGCTGTTCCCCGGTTTCCTCGACGAGCTCGTCGCCGGCGGGGTCGGCAAGTGGGACGACGGAGATCTGTCGAAGTTGTGGATTTCGGTTGGCGGCCACCTGTTTTTGCGATCAGGCACTGCACCCTCGGCGCCCACGCAGTACTACCCGAGTCGGGCCTTTCTGGAATGGAGCGTGCGCCGACGGCTGGCAGCGATCGACAACATCTCGGTCTTGTCCGGTCACGACGTGCGCGGGCTGACCGCCAGCCCCGGCGGTGCCCGGGTGACCGGCGTCGTCGTGCAGGACCGCAACAACAGCTCACCGACCGAGCTGGCAGCCGACCTGGTGGTGGATGCCACCGGTCGCGGCTCACGCACGCCCACCTTCTTGGCCGAGCTCGGATACTCCCGCCCCCGAGAAGACGAGCTTGTGGTGCGGCTGGCCTATGTCAGCCAAATGCTCACCATGTCCCCCGATGCCCTGCCCGAACACCTGGTGGCGATCTTCCCGGAACCCGGCCGCCCCACAACCTGGGCGCTGATCGGCTACGAAAACAACATCTGGATGCTCACCCAGGGCACCATGGCCGGCCTGGAACCGCCCGCCAACTTCACCGAAATGCAGTCTTTTGGAGAAGGTTTCGCGCCGCCGCAGGCACTCGAAGCGGTGCGCGCGGCTGACCCCCTCGGCGAGGTCGCGCACTATCGGGTGCCGTCGAACCGATGGCGTCGCTACGACAAGATGCGCAGGTTCCCCGACGGCCTGCTCGTTATCGGTGACGCCATCTGCAGTTTCAACCCGATCTACGGCCAGGGGATGACGCTGGCGGCCATCGAGGCGACCATCCTGCGCGAGTGCCTGCAGCACACCGACAACAACCTGGCGCGGCGGTTCTTCACCGCGGCGGCACGCCCGCTGCGGGTGGCGTGGCAGACCGCCGTTGGCTCCGATCTGGCTTTACCCGAGGTGATCGGGCCCCGCCCGTGGTCGATGCGGCTGAGCAACGCCTACCTCGGTCGCGTCATGTCGGCCGCCGAGCACGACCCGGCGGTCACCACCGCACTGACCCGGGTGACCGGGATGATCGACGCTCCCACGCGACTGTTCCGGCCCGCCATCGCCTACCGCGCGGCACGGGCCGGACGGGTTCGCGGCGGTCGGCGCACCGACTACGCGGTGGCCTCGACATCTCCCGGGCCATCTGCGGCACAGGCGAATTGACGCCGGTAGTCCGATGGCGTCACGCCGATGACGCGGCGGAAATGGTGGCGCAGCAGGGTTGCGGTGCCGAATCCGGCCTGCCCGGCGATCCGGTCGATGTCGAGATCCGTCTCTTCCAACAGCCGGCGCGCGTACAGCACCCGCTGATCGGTGATCCACTGCATCGGGGTGGTGCCGGTCTCCTCGACGAACCGGCGGGCGAATGTGCGGGTGGACATCGCCGAACGCCGGGCCAGACTCGTCACGGTGTGCGGCTTGTCCAGGTTGTCCATGATCCAGTCCAGTTGCGGGGCAAAGCCTTCCGAACATCGGACCGGAATCGGCTGGTCGATGAACTGACGTTGACCGCCGTCGCGCTGCGGTGGCACGACCATGCGGCGGGCGATCTTGTTGGTCACCTCGCTGCCCAGTTCCCGGCGGACCAGGTGCAGGCAGGCATCGATGCCGGCCGCGGTGCCGGCGCTGGTGATCAGGTTGCCGTCGTCGACGAACAGCACGTTGCGATCTACCCGGGCGGTGGGATATTTGCGGGCCAAGGCATCGGCGTGCATCCAGTGCGTCGTGCACGGGCGGCCGTCGAGTAGTCCGGCCGCACCGGCCAGGAAAGCCCCCGAACACACGGTCAGGATGATCGAGCCGGCATCCGCCGCCGCGCGCACGGCGTCCAGCGCCGCGGGCAGGTAATCGGAGCCGCCGATGGCCGGGATCGCCACGAGATCCGCGCCCTGGAGTGCATCGAGGCCGTGCTCGGGGGTCAGCGTGGCGCCGACCGATGTCCGCAGTGGCTTTCCCGGCTCGGGACCACACACCTTGAAGTCGAAGTTCGGCACCCCGTCGGCTGACCGGTCGATCCCGAAAACCTCGCAGATGACCCCGAATTCGAAGATCGCCAAACCATCGAGCACCAGCGCGGAGACACTTCGCAGCATGGCAGCATTTTATCGCAAGGTGTCACTACTGCCACTGTTGGCCGGATATATCCCTTGCAACGATTACTGCCATGACCGTTGCACTCGCCCTGTTCATCCTGATCTCGCCGATCGCGGTCGCCGCCGTCGTGAGCTGGGCCGCGCACCGTGACAACGTCCTTCGATTCCGCCTCGACGTGTTCGACATCCGCCAGCCCGACTACGAGGCCTACCGTGCCGACCAGGACCTCGATGCCGTACGCACCCGCTTCGAGCGCCAACCCTGCTGGCCCAGTGCAGGGGCGTCAGGCGAGCGCCGATAGGAAGGCGGTCACGGCCTCGCGGTAAACCTCTGGCTCGTCGTCGTGGATCAGATGACCGGCCCCAGGGATGTGCAGATACGTTGTGGCCTGGCCGGTCTCGTCCATCTCACGCATCTGCCCGGGCGGCGCCACCGAATTGCCCGCCTCCAGCAGCAGGGCCGGGACCCGCACCCCACGCCACTGCTGCCAGTAATCCCGTGTCCCCCACTGGGCGGCGATATCCAGCCACCACTGTGGGTATCCGTGCAGCCGCCAGCCCGTGGGCGTCCGGTCGAACGCCTCCAGGAAGTACCGCCCGGCCACGGGTCCGAACTCGTCGTAAACCTCTTGCTCAGAACCGAATTCGACCGGCAACGCGTGCACCCACGGTTCCCACGGCCCGGTGGTGCGACCCCGGAAATCGGGGGCCATGTCCTCGACCACCACCGCGCTGACCAACTCCGGCCGGGCCGCGGCCAGGCACCAGGAATGCAGTGCGCCCATGGAATGGCCCACCATCGCCGCCGGTCGCCCCAACGCGGCCACGGCATCACCGAGATCGGCCACGAACCGTTCGGTGCTGATCGGATACGGATCGGCGACGTCACGCCCCCGGTGCCACGGCGCGTCGTAGGTGTAGACCGCACCCACCCCGGTCAACCACGGCACTTGGCGTGACCAGGTGCTGCCGCGGCCCATCAGGCCGTGCACCAGGACGATGGGCTCGCCGTGGCCCCCTCGGTACGTGAGTAGATCTGTGACCATGCCGTTATCTTGCCGGGCCGTACCGGTAGCCTGAACAGCATGCCTGTCGTGAAGATCAACGCCATCGAAGTACCACCCAACGCAGGCCCGGAACTGGAGAAGCGGTTCGCCAACCGTGCACACTCCGTCGACAACCAGCCCGGGTTCCTCGGCTTCCAACTGTTGCGCCCGGTCAAGGGCGAAGAGCGTTACTTCGTGGTGACCCAGTGGGAAACCGAAGAGGCGTTCCAGGCCTGGGCCACGGGACGCGCCGCCGAAGCGCACAAGGGCGAGCACGCCAACCCGGTCGCCACCGGCGCATCGCTGCTGGAGTTCGAGGTTGTGCTGGACGTTGCAGGGCCCGCTGCCAAGGCGTAGCCGCGGCCAGGTGCTGCGCCGCGCGGTCGGCCTGACGGCCGTCGTCGCGGTTGCGGCAACCGTGGCTTGTGGCTGTTCGCACAAGGTCGCTCCGGCAGCGGAAGTCTCCTACGGCGCGCACATCGACACCATCACCCCACCCGGTCTGCGGGCCAAGCAGACCATGGACATGCTCAACTCCGACTGGCCGATCGGCCCCATCGGCGTGCGCACGCTGGCCGCACCGGAGAAGGTCGACCTGGTGGGCACCAAGATGGACTCGATCTGGTGGGATCGACCGTTCCGTGTCACATCGGTGGACATCGGCGCCGCCCAGGCGACGTTGCACGTCCTTAACTCGTACAACGTGGCCCAGGACATCGATCTCAAGACCAACGACGTCGGCCTGGTCGACCGCTTCGACATCACGCTGGTGCCGCCCAGGATCGACACCTGGTCGGACATCGACACCGAACTGACCAAGTCCGGCGCCCGCTACTCGTATCGGGTGTCGAAGGTGGTGGGCGGCAAGTGCGAGCAGGTCGCCGGCACCAACACCGAGCTCTCGCTGCCGCTGGCCTCGATCTTCAAACTGTATGTGCTGCTTGCTGTTTCGGACGCCATCAAGGCGGGCACGCTGCAGTGGGACGATCATCTGACGATCACCAGGGAAGGTAAGAAGCTCGGGTCGGCCGGTCTGGACAAGTTGCCGCCCGGCGCGCAGATCACCGTGCGCACCGCCGCCCAGCAGATGATCTCGGCCAGCGACAACATGGCCACCGACCTACTGATCGAGCGAGTGGGCACGGCCGCGGTGGAGCGTGCCCTGGTGACGGCCGGTCATCACGATCCGGCCAGCATGACCCCGTTTCCGACCATGCACGAGGTGTTCTCGGTCGGCTGGGGCGAACCGAATCTGCGGGATCAGTGGAAGGCCGCTTCGCCCGCCGACCGGGTGGCGCTGCTGAAACAGACCAACAACCGCCCCTACGAACCGGATCCGAACCGCACCCACACGCCGGCGTCCAATGACGGTCTGGAGTGGTTCGCCAGTGCTGCCGACATCTGCCGGGTGCACGCCGCGTTGCAGGCCTCGGCCGTCGGCCCGGCCGCACCGGTCAAGGACATCCTGTCGGCACTGCCCGGTATCGACCTGGACCCGGCGAAGTGGAACTACATCGGCGCCAAGGGCGGCAACCTGCCCGGCGACCTCACCTTCAGCTGGTACGCGGTGGACCACACCGGGCAACCCTGGGTGGTCAGCTTCCAGTTGAACTGGCCGAAGTTCCGCAGCCCGACGGCCGCGGGCTGGCTGCTGTCGATCGCCAAACGGGCGTTCGCCATGGCACCCGTCGGCTAGCTGCTCCGCAGGGTCCAGGCATGCCCGCGGAAATGCATCACGGTGCGGCTCAGCGGCGCAATGTCGATGCGCCAGAACGACTTCGGCGGGGCATCCAGGGCGACGAGGATGGCGGCCCTGATCACCGCGGGATGGGTCACCGCCACCAACCGTCCCCGCACCGCGGTCAGACTGTCCATCCAGGCGTGTACCCGCTCGACGAGGTCGACGACGGATTCACCACCGTGTGGGGCTTGGGTCGGGTCGGTCAGCCAGATGGCCAGATCCGCCGGCTCGACGCCTCCTAGGACGGCCCCGCGCCAGCCGCCGAAGTCCAGATCGGCCAATTGCGGTTCGACGACGGCCGACAGCCCGAGCAGTTCGGCGGTCTGGCGGACCCTCTTCTCGGGCCCGCAGTACGCGGTGTCGACGACGCCGAGTTCGACGGCCGCGTCCGCCTGCCGGTGGCCCAGCTGATTGAGGGCCTCGTCGGTGGGGAATCGTCCGGCTGCGGTGGCGTCCGTCATGGCATGGGACACCAGCGACAGCCGGACGACCTCACTCACGCTCGCGGCTCACGCGGTCAGGTGCTCTTGACGCTTGCCCTCGAGCAGCTTGGACACCATGGCCCCGAACACCAGGCCGATCGTCGCCCACATGACAACCTGCGTGCCCAGCGAATACAGCCGGAACTCATAGAGATCGTCGGCGGGGAACGTCGGCGGAGTCTCGTCGATGGTCGGCAGGATCAAGAACACCACGGCCATCGAGACCACATAGTCGGCCATCCCGATCAGTGAGGCGTTCCAGACCCCCAGCTTGGGGATCAACCGTCGCACCAACAGGACCGAGCCCACGAACAGCGCCGCGGAGAGCACCACCAAGAGCACATAGAGCAGGGTCCGCTGCTTGATGGTCTCGTCGAGGCTCACCGCAGGTGGGTTCGGCGGGTACTTCAGCGCCGGGACGATCCACAACGAGACCAGCATGCCGCCCGCGGTCAGGGCCGCCAGGGCCCGCGCCGAGAGGTTGATCCGGCCGTACACCACGCAGAACACCACGGCCAGCAGGGCGCCCATCGCCACGCTGAAGATCAGGACGCCCAGGCCCATGCCGATGTTGGACTGCACGCCCCGGCTGAACAACTCGGCGCCCTCTTCGCCATGGGAATGGCCGCCGTGGGAATGCCCGGCCGCTTCGTGTGCCGCACCGACCCCGTTCTCGAAGTCGATCGCCCGACCGATCACCGGTTCGATGAACACCTTGGCCCAGACGAACGCGAGCACGCCCGCGAGGGCGCCGGCCAGTACGCCGCGCCCGATGATGTGTTTTTCCATTGTGTCGGTGTCTCGCTGCGAATCAGTGGCAGGGGAAACCGAGCAGATGGCGAGCATCGTGCACGAACTCGTGCACGTAGGTGTTGTTGCCCAGCACCGAGGTGGCGCCCTGGTCCATGCCGACGAAGTAGAGCGCGAGCAGCGCCACAAACGCGGTCAGCGTCAGCCAGAGCACCGCCTTCGTGGCCGACAGGTCGATTGCGCCAGCGTGGCTCTTACGTGCCTCTGCGGAAGTCATCTACGGGTCCTTTCCGGGAACTCGCGTCCCAGTCCGTGTGTGCGACAGGTCAGGGTCTGACTGTTCACAGTGGCGCGGCCGTCCTGGAGTCCCACCAGGTTCCTATGCCTGTCGATTACAGCAGCATCCTACGACCCGCGCAGGAGTTCTCCGGTCGGCAGGTATGAAACAGGTATGAAAAATGCCCCCGCCGTTGTGGCGAGGGCATCTTTCGTGTTGGACCTTATTCCGCGGTGGCTCCGGCCTTGGCCAGATCCGGACCGTCGGGGCTGGCCGCCTTGGGCGCACCGGAGAACGTGAACTTCGCATCCTCGCCGGCGCCTTCGCCGTCCCAGCCCTCGACATCGACCGTGACCAGCTGACCGGGGCCGAGCTCCTCGAAGAGGATCTTCTCCGAGAGCTGGTCCTCGATCTCGCGCTGGATCGTGCGCCGCAGCGGGCGGGCACCCAGCACCGGATCGAAGCCACGCTTGGCCAGCAGAGCCTTGGCCTTGTCGGTCAGCTCCATCTCCATGTCCTTGGCCTTCAGCTGGTTGCCGACCCGGCCGATCATCAGGTCGACCATCTTGATGATCTCGTCCTGCGTCAGCTGGTGGAACACGATGATGTCATCGATGCGGTTGAGGAACTCAGGCCGGAAGTGCTTCTTGAGCTCGTCGTTGACCTTCTGCTTCATCCGCTCGTAGTTGTTCTCCCCGCCGCCCTGGCTGAAGCCCAGCCCGACCGCCTTGGAGATGTCGGACGTGCCCAGGTTGGAGGTGAAGATCAACACGGTGTTCTTGAAGTCGACCGTGCGGCCCTGACCGTCGGTGAGACGGCCGTCCTCCAGGACCTGCAACAGGCTGTTGTAGATCTCCTGGTGGGCCTTCTCGATCTCGTCGAACAGCACCACCGAGAACGGCTTGCGACGCACCTTCTCGGTGAGCTGGCCGCCCTCTTCGTAGCCGACGTAGCCCGGAGGGGCACCGAACAGCCGCGACGCGGTGAAGCGGTCGTGGAACTCGCCCATGTCGATCTGGATGAGCGCGTCGTCGTCGCCGAACAGGAAGTTCGCCAGCGCCTTGGACAGCTCGGTCTTACCGACACCGGACGGGCCGGCGAAGATGAACGAGCCGGACGGACGCTTCGGGTCCTTCAGGCCGGCGCGGGTGCGGCGGATGGCCTTTGAAACTGCACGGACGGCATCCTCTTGGCCGATGATCCGCTTGTGCAGCTCCTCCTCCATGCGCAGCAGGCGCGTGGTCTCGGCCTCGGTCAGCTTGAACACCGGGATACCGGTCCAGTTGCCCAGCACCTCGGCGATCTGCTCGTCGTCGACCTCGGCGACCACGTCGAGATCGCCCGAACGCCACTGCTTCTCCCGCTCGGCGCGCTGGGCGACCAGCTGCTTCTCCCGATCGCGCAGGCTCGCGGCCTTCTCGAAGTCCTGCGCGTCGATCGCGGACTCCTTCTCCCGGCGCGCGTCGGCGATCTTCTCGTCGAACTCACGCAGGTCTGGCGGAGCGGTCATCCGGCGGATGCGCATCCGGGCACCGGCCTCGTCGATCAGGTCGATCGCCTTGTCCGGCAGGAACCGGTCGTTGATGTAGCGGTCGGCCAGGGTGGCCGCGGCCACCAGCGCGCCGTCGGTGATCGAGACCCGGTGGTGGGCCTCGTAGCGATCGCGCAGACCCTTGAGGATCTCGATCGTGTGCTCGACCGTCGGCTCACCGACCTGCACCGGCTGGAACCGGCGCTCCAACGCGGCGTCCTTCTCGATGTACTTGCGGTACTCGTCGAGGGTGGTGGCGCCGATGGTCTGCAGCTCACCACGGGCCAGCTTGGGCTTGAGGATCGACGCGGCGTCGATCGCGCCCTCGGCGGCACCGGCACCGACGAGCGTGTGCAACTCGTCGATGAACAGGATGATGTCGCCGCGGGTGTTGATCTCCTTGAGCACCTTCTTCAGGCGCTCCTCGAAATCACCGCGGTAGCGGCTGCCGGCCACCAGGGACCCCAGGTCGAGGGTGTAGAGCTGCTTGTCCTTGAGCGTCTCGGGGACCTCGCCGTGCACGATCGCCTGCGCCAGCCCCTCGACGACGGCCGTCTTGCCGACGCCGGGCTCGCCGATCAGCACCGGGTTGTTCTTGGTGCGACGGCTCAGCACCTGCATGACCCGCTCGATTTCCTTTTCACGGCCGATGACCGGATCGAGCTTGCCGTCGGCGGCGGCAGCGGTGAGGTTGCGGCCGAACTGGTCGAGGACCAGCGACGTCGACGGGTTGCCCGACTCGCCACCACGGCCACCGGTGCCGGCCTCGGCCGCCTCCTTGCCCTGGTAGCCGCTCAGCAGCTGGATGACCTGCTGGCGCACCCGGGTCAGCTCGGCGCCGAGCTTGACCAGGACCTGCGCGGCAACGCCCTCGCCCTCACGGATCAGGCCGAGCAGAATGTGCTCGGTGCCGATGTAGTTGTGGCCGAGCTGCAGCGCCTCGCGCAGGCTCAGCTCGAGAACCTTCTTCGCGCGCGGCGTGAACGGGATGTGGCCGGATGGGGCCTGCTGCCCCTGGCCGATGATCTCCTCGACCTGGCTGCGCACGCCCTCCAGCGAGATGCCCAACGACTCCAGCGACTTGGCGGCTACGCCCTCGCCCTCGTGAATAAGACCCAACAGGATGTGCTCGGTCCCGATGTAGTTGTGGTTGAGCATCCGGGCCTCTTCTTGCGCCAGGACGACGACCCTGCGGGCACGGTCGGTAAATCTCTCAAACATCGGTGGTTACCTGCTCTCCATCGCGTAGCGATACCCGCGTACGGCTTTGTTATATCGGTTCTCTCAGAGCCCGCACGAAGTACCTGCCGTCCACTCTAGTGGGCGGCCGCCCCGGGCGCGGAGGTTGGCGGTCTGTTCCGCCCGAGGAGACCCGCCCGCAACCGGTGCTGCAGATGAGCAACGCCGCCGGTCGGCGAATCGTTTCCGGAAACCGCGGCTTTCGGGTTCGCCATTAGCGAAAAACTCCGGACCGGGAATTCTCACCGGTCCGGAGCTGGCAACTATCGGTTGAGTTGCGGTCGATTATGTGGCGGCGTGGAAAGCGTCGATGACGTCTGCCGGGATGCGCCCGCGGGTGGACACGTTGTGCCCGTTGCGCCGCGCCCATTCACGAATGGCGGCACTCTGCTCACGGTCGATGGCACCGCGGCCACGGGCCGGCCCGGCAGCTCGCCCGCGCCGGCGTCCACCGACGCGACGGCCGGCCTCCACCCACTGCTTCAGGTCATTGCGGAGCTTGGCGGCATTCTTGGACGAAAGGTCGATCTCATAGGTGACACCGTCGAGACCGAATTCAACCGTCTCATCGGCGGTGGCTTCACCATCGAAATCGTCGACCAACGTGACGGTCACTTTCTTTGCCATTACCCCGCACCGAACCCTTCTGCACACGCCATTGGTGACTAAGCCTGAGTATCCTGCACCCGGGGCCCAATGTGCCACAAAAACACGCACATTTCCAACAGGGTGTCGATCACACCGGTCCAGTTGCAGTGTCAGTTACTGTGACGACGAACAATCGGGAACAAAACCGTCTCCCGAATAGACAAGCCCGTCAACGCCATCAACAGCCGATCGATACCCATTCCGGTGCCGGTGGTGGGCGGCATCGCGTACTCCAATGCGGCAAGGAAATCGTCGTCGAGAACCATTGCTTCATCATCACCGGCGGCCGCTGCGCGGGCCTGGGCCTCGAAACGTTCCCGCTGGATTACCGGATCGACGAGTTCGGAATATCCGGTGGCGAGTTCGAAACGTCGTATGTAGAGGTCCCATTTCTCGGTGACCCCGGCAATGCTGCGGTGGGCCCGGGTCAACGGTGAGGTCTCGACCGGGAAGTCGCGAACGAACGTCGGCGCCCACAACTTCGCACCCACGGTGTGTTCCCAGAGTTCCTCGACCAATTTTCCGTGCCCGTAGCCGCGGTCGCGTGCAATCTCGAGCTCCAGGTTGTCGGCAATACGCCACAAGTGCTCAACGGATGTCTCGGGAGTGATCTCCTCGCCAAGGGCCTCAGACAACGAGGGATACATTTCCAATGTGTCCCATTGGCCGTCGAGGTCATAGATTGTGCCATCAGGCAATGGCACCTGACGGGTGCCGATCGCCTCATCGGCGACCTCTTGAATAAGTTCGCGCGTGACAACCGCCGAATCGTTGTAGTCACCGTACGCCTGATATGTCTCCAGCATCGAGAATTCCGGTGAGTGCGTGGAATCGACACCTTCGTTGCGAAAGTTCCGATTCAACTCGAAAACGCGGTCAAATCCGCCGACGATGCAACGTTTGAGGAACAGTTCCGGCGCGATCCTCAGGTACAGATCGACATCGAGTGCATTGGAGTGGGTAATGAACGGGCGAGCCGCCGCGCCGCCGGCCAGCGTTTGCAGCATCGGCGTCTCGACTTCCAGGAAGCCCCGGCGTTCCAGCGCCGAACGGACCGCACGCACCACGGCCACCCGCTGACGCGCGATGCTGCGGGCCTCGGGACGCACGATGAGATCGACATAGCGTTGACGCACCCGGGCTTCTTCGCTCATTTCTTTGTGAGCAACCGGAAGTGGCCGCAGGGCCTTGGCCGCCATCTGCCACGAATCGGCCAGCACCGACAGTTCGCCGCGCTTCGAGCTGATCACTTCACCGTGGACGAACACGATGTCGCCCAGGTCCACGTCGGCCTTCCACGCATCCAGCGACTCCTGCCCCACCTGGGCCAGGCTGATCATCGCCTGCAGCTGCGTGCCGTCGCCCTCCTGCAGCGTCGCGAAGCACAATTTGCCCGAGTTACGCGCGAACACCACCCGGCCGGAGACGCCGACGATGTCGCCGGTCTGGGTGTCGGCGACCAGGTCCGGATAGGCATCGCGCAGCTCGGCCAACGTGTGGGTCCGCGGAACGGTCACCGGATAGGGCTCGCGGCCCTCTGCCAGCAGCCGCTCCCGTTTGGCCTGACGAATCCGGAACTGCTCGGGAAGGTCGGCCTGGGACTGGGACGCGTCGTCGCGATCGGCTGGGCTCACAAAATGCCAGCTTAAAGGAACACCGGAACGCGTCCTGCCACGCCGACGGGCCGGAGAACTCGACCGCGAGGTCGCGGGCCGGTGGGCACGGCTGCACGGTCAGCCGTTGTGTACAACCTCACAACCGCGACCCGCCGCCCCGGCGGCGAGCCGCCTCAGCGGGCCGGCGGCGAGCCGCCTCAGCGGGCCGGCTTCAGCCGCCCGCGCTGGCTGTCGCGGTTGCGTTCGAACACCAGGCGCAGCCCGTCGAGGGTGAGGTTGCGGTCGTAGTGCTCGACCGTGCGCAGGTCCGGCAGCACCAGCGGGGCGGTGTACCCGGTGGCCACTACCGCGACGTCGCCGCCGGAGAATCCGTCGACGTCCTCGCGTATCCGGTTGACCAACCCGTCGACCAGTCCGGCGAATCCGAAGACCGCACCGGCCTGCATGCATTCCACGGTGTTCTTGCCGATCACCGAACGCGGCCGGGTCAGCTCGACGCGGCGCAGCGCGGCGGATCTGGCGGCAGCAGCGTCAGACGACACCTGCACCCCGGGGGCGATGGCCCCGCCCAGGAACTCACCCTTGGCCGATACCACGTCGACACAGATCGACGAGCCGAAGTCGACGATGATCGCCGCGGTGCCGTATTTGTGAAAGGCGGCAAGGCAATTCACGATCCGATCGGCCCCGACCTCCTTCGGGTTGTCGACCAGCAGCGGGATGCCGGTACGCACCCCGGGCTCGATGAGCACGTGCGGCACCGACGGCCAGTACTGCTCGAGCATCAGCCGTACCTCATGCAGCACCGAGGGCACCGTGGAGAGGGCGGTCGCGCCGGTCAGTTCGTCCGCGGCATCACCGATCAGGCCGTCGATGGTGAGCGCCAACTCGTCGGCGGTCACCTCGGATTCAGTTCGAATCCGCCACTGCTGCACCACTTTCGCGTGATCTCCGGACCCGGAGATCAACCCGACGATGGTGTGGGTGTTGCGGACGTCGATGGCGAGAAGCATCAGCGCGGTGACATCAGTTCGGACACGTCTTCGGGGACGTAGGCCGGATCGTGACTGTGCTCGCCGAGGTCGATCTGCTTGTTGTCGTTGTCCACGAAGACGATCCGCGGCCGGTAGGTACGGGCCTCGGCGTCCTCCATCACGCCGTAGGCGATCAGGATGACCAGATCCCCGGGATGGATGAGATGCGCGGCCGCGCCGTTGATCCCGATCACCCCGGTGCCCCGCTCACCGGTGATCGCATAGGTCACCAGGCGGGCGCCGTTGTCGATGTCGACGATCGTGACCTGCTCACCTTCGAGCAGGTCGGCGGCCTCCATCAGGTCGGCGTCGATGGTCACCGAGCCGACGTAGTGCAGGTCCGCCTGCGTCACGGTGGCACGGTGAATCTTGGATTTCAGCATGGTGCGCTGCATCAGTTCCTCCAGGGCAGTTCATGATTGTCGTCGCCGACGCGGGGGTGTCCGTCGATGCCGGCCGAGGCACCGATGTCGACAGAGATGTTGTCCAACAGCCGGGTTCGGCCCAGCCGGGCGGCCACCAACAGCCGGGCCTGGCCTTCGGCCGGGGCCGGGCCCAGCAGCGCGTCGCGCACCTCGAGATAGTCGACGTCGATGGCCGGAACCTCGTCCAGCACGGCGCGGGCCGCCTCGATGGCGGCCAACGCACCACCGGCGGCGGCGTACTTTCCGGCCAGCAGGGCCGCTGACAGTGCACCGGCCTGCTCGCGTTCGTCGGCGTCGAGGTACTGGTTGCGTGAGGACATCGCCAGCCCGTCGGACTCGCGCACGATGGGCACCCCGACGATCTGCACATCCACGTTCAGGTCGGTGACCATCTGCCGGATCAACGCCAGTTGCTGGTAGTCCTTCTCGCCGAAGAACGCCCGATCCGGTCGGACGATCTGCAGGAGTTTGAGCACGACGGTCAGTACGCCGGCGAAATGTCCTGGGCGCGAGGCACCTTCGAGCTCGTCGCCGACCGGGCCGGGCTGTACGCTGGTGCGCGGGCCGTCCGGATACATGGCCGAAGCGGTTGGGGTGAACGCGATGTCGACGCCTTCGGCACGCAACGCGGCCAGGTCGTCGTCAAGGGTGCGGGGGTAGGCGTCGAGATCCTCACCGGCGCCGAATTGCAGTGGGTTGACGAAGATCGACACCACCACCACCGCACCGGGCACCCGCTTGGCCGCACGAATCAGGGTCAGGTGCCCGTCGTGCAGCGCGCCCATCGTCGGTACCAGCGTGATCCGCCGGCCGCTGGTGCGCAGCGCCCGCGTGACCGCCGAGACGTCGGCGGGCGCGGAGTAGACATTGAGCTCGCCGGCCACGAACTTGGGCGGATTGCTGTGGGTCATCCTTGACTCGTTTCCGGGCTCGATTCGGTCAGAACTTGCAGAACGTCCTGCGGTGCGTGGGCACGTAGGGCGGTCCGCAGCGAATTGGCCCGATATGACTGGGCCAGTTGAGGATCCAGTTCGGCCAGCGCCTGCAGATGCGCCGCCACCGCGGCCGCGTCACCACGGGCCACCGGCCCGGTCAGGGCGGCCTGACCGCGTTGCAGCGCATTCTCCAGCGCCGCCCGGGCCAGCGGTCCCACCGCCCGCTCGGGCAGCCCGCCGGGGGCATCGCCGACGAGTTCCTGGCCGAGCAGTTCCTGACCGCGCAGCGAGGCCCGCAGTGTGTCGACGGCATCGAGCACGAGGGTGACCAGGTGGTTGCTGGCATGCGCCAGCGCGGCGTGATAGCGGGTCCTGGCGTCCTCGGGGACCCGGAACGGCTCCCCGCCGATCTCCAGCACCAGCGACTGCCCGATCGCATACCCCACCTCGTCGGCGGCGGTGATGCCGAAACAGGTGTCGGGCAGCCGGGCGATGTCCTCGTCGGAACCGGTGAACGTCATCGCCGGGTGGATGGCCAGCGGTATGCATCCTTGCTCGCTCAACGGCGCCAGCACCGCGACGCCGTTCGCCCCGGAGGTGTGCACCACGATGGTTCCGGGCCGGACGGCACCGGTGGCAGCCAGGCCGGATACCAGGGAGGCGAGCTCGGCGTCGGGGACGGCCAACAGCAACAGCTCCGCGCGCTGGGCCACCTCGGCCACCGGGAGGATCGCGGTGTCGGGCAGCCGGCGCTGCGCCCGCAGCCGCGAGGCCTCGGAGATCGCGCTGCACGCCACCACGACATGTTCGACCCGCTCCAAGGCATGGCCGAGCGCCGTGCCGACCCGGCCGGCGGAAATGACGCCGACGCTGAGCCTGGCCGGACGCAGGCCCTCAGGTGGACACCACCCGTCTGCCGGGAGCTGCTGCATCGCAGACGACCTCACAGGATGAATAGGTTCTCGTTCCAGTCCCGCGTGGCGGGTACCGGACGGTCGTCACGAGACTAACTCACGGTTCGCGACGCCTGCGACGGCCGCCTTCTGCCGGGGCCGACTGGAACCGTGCCAGCAACTCACTGACCGACTGTCCGTCGGCGTGGTGGCCGTTCTGTGGCTCCGGCTCGTCTTCGCTGCGGTGCCGCGACGCCCGCCGCGGCGGCTGGGAGGGCGGCGCCGACGGTTCGGCGGCCAGGGCCGGTGACGGCTGAGCGGCTGCGGGCCGCGCTGGATCGGACTCGGCCGGGGCGGAGTGGCGACCGCGGGGCGGCTCGGGCGTCTGGGCTGCCGACATCGCCGGGGCCGGGGTCACCGGGGGTTCCGGCGTGGGTTCCGGGGCCGGTGCCGCTGTGGGTTCCGGGGCTGTCTGCGGGGTCGACTCCGGGGCGCGACGCCGGCCGACGTACTCGGTTGCCCCACCGTTCTGCGGGGTCACCGGGGCTGACCAATTGCTGCCCGGTGCGCCCGCGGGAATCCACTGGCCCTCGGCGGGGGCTGGTTGCCAACCGGTCGCGGCCGGTTCGGGAGCCGCGTCCGGTGTCGGTTCCGGTGCCGGCACGGGCTCGGGCTGGGGCTGGGGCTCCGGTTCGGGGGCTTCGATCGTCGGTGACGGTTGCATCGGGGGCATGGTCGGCGGTGGGGGCGGCGGTGCCCAGGCCGACGTGGCCTCCGCGGGCCGACGTGCCGCCGGTTGCGGCTCCGGACGGGGCTGGGGTTGGGGCTCGGGCTCGACGCGAGGTTCGGGCTCCGCCTGGGGCTCGCGGCGCGGCGGCTCCGGCTGGCGTGCGGACTCCTGCTGCTGGCGCCGACGGCGGCGCGGCGGTTCACCCGCGGGCATCGGCCGTGACGGCAGCCGGTGGGCACCACCGGAGGTCGCCCAGTCGTTCTCCGGGGGATGCGGCTCGGCCGGAACGTCGATGATCGGGGTTTCCTCGGTCCGCGACGTACGGATGTCGGTGACCTCGACCGGTGGCACGTCCAGACGGCTGGCGGTGACCCGGCCCGCGGTGCGTACCGCGCTCTTGTCGGTCTCGATGGCCGGGCGGTTCATCAGGTCGGTGTCGAACAAGATCTCCAGGTTGGCCCGCAACGCGGCCAGTTCGGCGCGCAATGCGGCCACCTCGTCGGCGGCCTGGGCGCGCAACTCGGAGGCCAGCTCCCGGCGCAGTTGGGTCTCGACGGTCAGCTCGTACTCTCGCCGCGCGGAGATCTCCCGGTCCAGCTGCAGGTCGTAGACGAACTTCAGGTCCCGCGCCTTGGCCTGGTCCAGATCGCTCTGGCGGCGGTAGATGACAGAGACGAAGGCCGCCACCACGGCAGCCCACAGCGCCAGGATGACGGCGAGTTTCAGCAACTCGACTCGATCGGTGAAGACCAATGCGGAACTGGCCAGAATGGCGAGCACCAGCAATACCGTCAAGAGGAGCCAGCCCGGCCTTCGGCCGCCGCGCCGTGGCCGACCACCGCGGGGCAGAACGGTCATGCGCCGACTGTACCCGTCACCGGCCATTCAGCCGGGCGACCGCTGCGGCGATTCGGCCATCGACCTGAGGAAATCGGCTATTCGGTGGCGGTGTCGCCGTTGTCGGGCGGCTCGCCGGGGGACGTGCAGCAATGCTGCAGCCACACCGCCGCAACGGCGAGCGCCAGCGCACTGATCGCGGCGACCACCGCACCCGGGGTGTCTTCCCCGGCCACCCGCAGTTCGCCGCGGCGCGGCAGCAGGTAGACCACGACACCGATCCACCAACCCGCGACAATGGCCCCGACCCAGGCCGACGCCTTGGCGATGACGACCGACCGGGCCACCGCCAACGGATGCAGCCGGCCGGTGCCGACCCCGATCTGGCCGTCGTTGATCTTGGCCCGCACGTAGAACGCCCAACCGGCCTCAATGAGCGCGACCGCCAGCAGCGACAGACCGGTCCACACCGTCAGCGGCGGAAACCACCGATAGAGAATTGCGACCAGCACATAGCCGACGATCGCCACGATCGCCGTGGTGCCGGCCAGATCACGTTTGCGGGTCGGCCCCATCAGTCGGCCACGGGTTCGGTTCGGGCGACCAGTTCCAGATCCGTGCGCCGGACCCCGGCCCGCTCGACCGGATCGATCTCCTCGAGCAGGTAAGCCACTCGACACGACCGGCCGACCACGGTCAACGTGGCCTCGGGATCGACGGCGAGCCACGGGATGAGCACGAACGCGCGCAGATGCGCCAGCGGATGAGGCAACGTCAGCTCCTCGTCCCGGGAGAACACCTCGACGTCGCCGTCGTGGCAGGTGATCAGGTCGATGTCGAGGGTGCGCGGACCCCACTTCTGTTCCCGGACGCGGTCGGCAGCCTGTTCCAGGGCCTGGCCGCGCCGCAGCCAGCCCCGGGCGTCGAGATCGGGTGCGTCCGCGATCACCACCGCGTTGAGGAACGGATTCTGCTCGACACCACCCCAGGCGTCGGTCTCGAACACCGGCGATACCGCACGCACGGCGGGCCCGAGCGCATCGAGGACCGATTGCAGGCGGGCCAGCCGGTCACCGAGGTTCGACCCGATGGAGAGCACCACTGAAGTCATTTAGTGCTCCTCACGTCCACGGCGCGACCGGCGGGCCACCACCGCGACATCGTCAAACGTCAGCGGAATGGGGGCACTGGGCTTGTGCACCACGACCTCGACCGCGTGCAGCCGTTCGTCGACCATGAAGGCGTCGGCGATCTCGGCCGAAACCGTCTCGATGAGATTGCGTGGCGGGCCCGCGACGATGTCGGCCGCGCGCTGGGCCAGGGCACCGTAGTCGAGGGTGTCGGCAAGGTCGTCGGTTTCGGCCGCCCGGCGCAGATCCACCCACGCGGTGACGTCGACGACGAATTCCTGACCGTCGCGGCGTTCATGCTCGAAGACGCCATGGTTGCCGCGAACCCGTAAGCCGCGCAACTCAATTCGATCAGCCAATCCGTCCTCCAGATTCCCAGGCGTGCAGCACGGCGAAAGCGTCGACGGAGGCCACCACGTCATGCACGCGAACGCCCCAGGCCCCGTGCTGGGCTGCCAGCAGCGAGATCACGGCGGTGGCAGTCTCCCGGCCGTCGGGCGGCCGCGGCGCACCGTCGGGGCCGGCCAGCAGTGCGCCCAGAAAGCGTTTACGTGACGCACCGACCAACACCGGGATCCCGGTGGCGACGAACTCCGGCAGGGCGTGCAGTAGTGCCCAATTGTGTTGCGCGGTCTTGGCGAAGCCCAGACCCGGATCGATGATCAGCCGCTGCGGATCGACCCCGGCGGCCACTGCGGCGTCGACCGCGGACAGCAGCTCGGTGCGCACCTCGGCGACCACATCGCCGTAGGCCGGGGCGCGGTGAGGCTGGTCCGCGCCGACCGAGCGCCAGTGCATCAGGATCCAGGGAACTTTCGCCTCGGCGAGCAGCGGGGCCATGTTCGGATCGGCCAATCCGCCGGAGACGTCGTTGACGATCTGTGCGCCGTTCTCCAGCGCAACTTTCGCCACGGCGGCGTGCATGGTGTCGATGCTGACGGTGATCCCTTGGGCGGCAAGGGCTTTTATGACGGGCCCGACGCGGGCGGCCTCCACCGCCGGGTCGATGCGCACCGCACCGGGGCGGGTCGATTCGCCGCCCACGTCGATGATCGCGGCCCCGGCTGCGGCCAGTGCCAACCCGTGTTCGACCGCACGGTCACGGTCGATGAATTTGCCGCCATCGGAGAAGGAATCGTCGGTGACGTTCACAACTCCCATGACCTGCACAGGGGTGGGCTTCACTTCCGCAGGATAAGTTCCAGCGCCTCGGCCCGGGATGCCTTGTCCGTCTTGAACTGTCCGCGCACCGCGGAGGTGGTGGTGACCGCGCCGGGTTTACGGACCCCGCGCATGGCCATGCAGAGGTGCTCGGCCTCGATCACCACGATGGCTCCGCGCGGATCGAGCTTGCGCATCAGGGCGTCGGCGATCTGGGCGGTCAGCCGCTCCTGCACCTGCGGACGCTTGGAGTACAGATCGACCAGCCGGGCGATCTTCGACAGGCCGGTCACCCGGCCGTCCACCCCGGGGATGTACCCGACGTGGGCCACCCCGTGGAACGACACCAGATGGTGCTCGCAGGTGGAGTACATCGGGATCTCTTTGACGAGTACGAGCTCGTCGTGTTCCTCGTCGAAGGTGGTGTTGAGCACCGCATCCGGGTCGGTGTACAGGCCCGCCATCAGTTCCTTGTACGCACGCGCCACCCGAGCCGGGGTGTCGAGCAGGCCCTGACGATCAGGGTCCTCACCGATGGCGATCAGCAGCTCGCGCACTGCCGCCTCGGCCCGCGGTTGGTCGAACACCCGCGTGGCCGTATCGGTGTTGTTGTGATGCTCGCGCAGCGACTGCGACATCGAAGCCTCCGTTCTTCCGATCAGCCGTGGGTGCCTGGGTTGGACCGGTCGGCCCGATCAGACCGGTCGGAACCGCCGTCCTGGCCGGCCTCCTCGTTGGGGTTGGGCTGACCTGGATGAGGATAGGGCTGATACGGGTACGGCTGGGGCTGTTGCCATCCCGACGGATGCGGCGGCGGGTACCAGTAACCCTGCTGCTGCGGGGGCGGCTGGTATCCGGGCTGCTGCGGCTGTTGCGGCGACTGGTGTTGCGGCGGCGGGGGCCAGCCGGGCGCATGCCAGCCGGCCGGCGCGCCGTAGTCGGGTTGCGTCGAGCCGTTGGGTGGTGCGCCGTTGCTCGGCGCACCGTTGGTCTGCCCGGCGGCCTGGGCCTTTTCGTTGGCCTCGCGGCTGGCCGCGGCGATGGCGGCCTTGAACGCCGGCTCCGGCACCGGCGGCGGCCACGGCTCACCGCGCTCGATGGCGATCTCGCCCGGGGTCTTGATCGGCGGCTTGTCTGACGGCACGCGGCCGCCGAAGTCGTCGAACATGGTCAGGCGGGGACGCTTCTTCACGTCGCCGAAGATGGCCTCCAGCTCGGCGCGGTGAAGCGTCTCCTTCTCCAGCAGCTCGCCGGCCAGGGTGTCGAGCACGTCGCGGTACTCGGTGAGGATCTCCCACGCCTCGGTGTGCGCGGCCTCGATGAGCTTGCGCACCTCGTCATCGATATCGCGGGCCACCTCATGACCGAAGTCGGCCTGAGTGCCCATGGTGCGGCCCAGGAACGGATCGCCGTGCTCGGTGCCGTAGCGCACCGCACCCAGCTTGGAGCTCATGCCGTACTCGGTGACCATCGCGCGGGCAATCTTGGTGGCCTGCTCGATGTCGGACACCGCACCGGTGGTGGGCTCACGGAACACCAGCTCCTCGGCGGCACGGCCACCCATCGCGAAGACCAGCCGGGCGATCATCTCCGAGCGGGTCATCAGGCCCTTGTCGTCCTCGGGCACCGCCACGGCGTGGCCACCGGTGCGGCCGCGGGCCAGGATGGTCACCTTGTAGATCGGCTCGATGTCCGGCATCGCCCACGCGGCCAGGGTGTGTCCGCCCTCGTGGTAGGCGGTGATCTTCTTTTCCTGCTCGCTGATGATGCGGCTCTTGCGGCGCGGGCCACCCACCACGCGGTCGACGGCCTCTTCCAGCGCCGCACTCGTGATGATGGTGCCGTTCTCGCGGGCGGTGAGCAGCGCGGCCTCGTTGATGACGTTGGCCAGGTCCGCGCCGGACATGCCGACGGTCCGCTTGGCCAGCCCGTCCAGGTCGGCGTCGGGCGCGATGGGCTTGCCCGCCGAATGCACCTTGAGCACCGCGCGACGGCCGGCCAGGTCGGGGTTGGACACCGGGATCTGCCGGTCGAAGCGGCCGGGCCGCAGCAGGGCCGGGTCGAGGATGTCGGGCCGGTTGGTGGCCGCGATCAGGATGACGCCCTGGCGGTCACCGAAGCCGTCCATCTCGACCAGCAACTGGTTGAGCGTCTGCTCACGTTCGTCGTGACCGCCGCCCATGCCGGCGCCGCGCTGGCGGCCGACGGCGTCGATGTCGTCGACGAAGATGATGCACGGGCTGTTGGCCTTGGCCTGCTCGAACATGTCGCGCACGCGGGAGGCGCCGACGCCGACGAACATCTCGACAAAGTCCGAACCGGAAATCGTGAAGAACGGCACCCCGGCCTCGCCGGCGACCGCGCGGGCCAGCAGGGTCTTGCCGGTTCCGGGCGGGCCGTACAGCAGTACGCCCTTGGGGATCTTGGCGCCGAGCGCCTGGTAACGGCTGGGGTTCTGCAGGAAGTCCTTGATCTCGTAGAGCTCTTCGACCGCCTCGTCGACACCGGCCACGTCGGCGAACGTGGTCTTGGGCATGTCCTTGCCGAGCTGCTTGGCCTTAGATTTGCCGAAGCCGAAGCCCATCCGGCCGCCGCCCTGCATGCGGGAGAACATCACGAACAGCGCCACCAGCAACAACAGCGGCAGCATGTAGATCAGCATCGAACCGAGGAAGCTGCCCTGGTTCACGGTGGTGCCGAACTTGACGTTCTTGGCGTCGAGCTGGTCGACGAGCTTGACCGCATAACCGGTGGGGTACTTGGTGATGACCTTGTCGGAGTTCTCGGTCTCTTCTTTACCGCTCTTGAGGTCGAGGCGCAGTTGCTGCTCGCGGTCGTCGATCTGGGCGCTGTTGACGTTGTCAGCGTTGATCTGAGCCACCGCCACCGAGGTGTCGACGGGTTTGTAGCCGCGGGTGTCGTCGCTGAAATAGAAGAACGACCAGCCCAGCAGCAGCACGACCGCGATCACGGTCAGCGTGCGGATCACATTTTTGCGGTTCATCGATCACTCGGCCGAGTTCGGCCCGGTCCTTCCAACGTGCGCAGTTGAGACATTCAAGGCTACCGCTAGACCAACGTTCGGCAGTTCCCGACGGTATCTAGCCCACGGCGCGCTGCTGTGCTTGGGTGAGATCGTGCTCACACCTACCGAACGGTTAGCCGACACCAACGGCGTGACATTGCGGGTGACCGAGGCGGGTGAACGCGGAAACCCGGTGGTGGTGCTCGCCCACGGATTCCCCGAACTCGCCTATTCATGGCGTCATCAGATCCCGGCACTGGCGGCGGCCGGCTACCACGTCCTGGCGCCCGACCAGCGCGGCTACGGCGGCTCCTCGCGCCCCGAGGACATCGACGCCTACAACATCATGGAGTTGACCGCCGACATCGCCGGCCTGCTCGATGATGTCGGCGCCGAGAAGGCGGTGCTCGTCGGCCATGACTGGGGCTCCCCGGTGGCCACCAACTTCCCGCTGTTCTTCCCCGAGCGCACCGCGGCGGTGGCCGCGCTGAGCGTGCCGCCGATCCCGCGCGCCCCGGCGCCGCCCGTCGCGATCTGGCGCAAGATCTTCGGTGACAATTTCTTCTACATCCTGTACTTCCAGGAACCCGGCGTTGCCGATGCCGCGCTGGGCGCTGACCCGCGACACTCCCTGCGTCGCTCGCTGGCGATGGAGGGCATTGCCGAACCGATCGAGAGCCTGGCCGATCGGCCGTTGCCGCCACTGCCGGACTGGATCACCGAAGACGAGTTCGAGCACTACGCGCGGGCCTACACCGAGAACGGTTTCACCGGGCCGTTGAACTGGTACCGCAACTTCGACCGCAACTGGGAGCTGACCGATCCCGACGCCGAGAACACCGCGGCCCAGACCATCACGGTGCCGACGCTGTTCCTGGCCGGCAGCGCCGATGCGGTGCTGAGCTTCACCCCGCGCGACCGTGTGCGTGACGTGGTCACCGGTGATTACCGCGAAGTGTTGCTCGAGGGCGCCGGGCACTGGTTGCAGCAGGAACGCCCGGACGAGGTGAACGCGGTGTTGTTGGAGTTCCTCGACGGGTTGGAGCTGAAGTGAGACCGCTGAACTTCGGCGCCTTCATCACGCCGTTTCACCCCGTCGGCCAATCCCCCACCACCGCACTGCAGTACGACATGGACCGGGTCGAGGCGCTGGACCGGCTCGGCTACGACGAGGCCTGGTTCGGCGAACACCACTCCGGCGGTTACGAACTGATCGCCTGCCCCGAGGTGTTCATCGCCGCGGCGGCCGAGCGCACCCGCCACATCCGGTTGGGCACCGGCGTGGTGTCGCTGCCGTATCACCACCCGCTGATGGTGGCCGACCGCTGGGTGCTGCTCGACCATCTGACCCGGGGTCGGGTGATGTTCGGCACCGGTCCGGGTGCGCTGCCCTCGGACGCCTACATGATGGGCATCGACCCGGTGGACCAGCGGCCGATGATGCAGGAATCCCTGGAGGCCATCCTGGCCTTGTTCCGCGCCGCCCCCGATGAACGGATCAGCCGCCAGACCGACTGGTTCACCCTGCGCGACGCGGCCCTGCACATCCGTCCCTACACCTGGCCGTATCCCGAGATATCCACTGCGGCAATGATTTCCCCGTCTGGTCCACGACTGGCCGGGGCCATGGGAACCTCGCTGCTTTCACTGTCGATGTCGGTGCCCGGCGGCTATGCGGCACTGGAGACCACCTGGGACATCGTGCGCGATCAGGCCGCCAAATCCGATCGGCCCGAGCCGGACCGGCAGAACTGGCGGGTGCTGGGTGTCATCCATCTCGCCGACACCCGTGAGCAGGCCATCGAGGACTGCACATACGGTCTGCAGGATTTCGCCAACTATTTCGGTGCGGCCGGTTTCGTACCGCTGTCGGAGAAGACCGAGGCCGCCGGCTCCGCCTATGAGTTCGTGGAAAACTATGCCGCCAAAGGTAATTGCTGTATCGGCACGCCGGCCGACGCAGTCGGCTACATCCAGGATCTGCTGGACCGCTCCGGCGGGTTCGGCACGTTCCTGATGCTGGGCCATGACTGGGCGCCGCCGGCGGCGACGTTCCATTCCTACGAACTGTTCGCCCGTGAGGTAATCCCGCACTTCAAGGGTCAGCTCACCGCGCCCCGCGCCTCCCACGACTGGGCCAAGGGCATGCGGGACCAGCTGCTGGGCCGGGCCGGGCAGGCCATCGTCAACGCCATCACCGAACACACCTCCGAGACCTCGAAGGCCGAAAACTGATGCGCGCGGCGGTACTTCGCGACGGCCGGATGATCGTCCGCGACGACGTGCCACCTCCGGTGCCCGGCCCCGGCCAGGTGCTCGTAGAGGTCAAGGCGTGCGGCATCTGCGGGTCCGACCTGCATTTCGCCAGCCACGGCGCCGACATGCTGGACGCGAGCGCGGACCTCGAAGGCATGCCCGACATGGACATCGACCTTTCCGGAGATGTGTACATGGGCCATGAGTTCAGTGCCGAGATCCTCGATGCCGGGCCGGATACCGAGGCGCCGGCCGCCGGAACGCTGGTCACCTCGGTGCCGGTACTGATCTCCGCGGGCGGGATCGCGCCGATCGTCTACAGCAACACGACCGTCGGCGGCTACGCCGAGCAGATGCTGCTGTCGGCGCCGCTGCTCCTGCCGGTGCCCAACGGGCTGAGCGCCGAGCACGCCGCGCTCACCGAGCCGATGGCCGTCGGCTTGCATGCGGTCAACGCCTCGCGCATCGAACCCGGCGAAACCGCGCTTGTCGTCGGCTGCGGTCCGGTCGGCATCGCGATCATCGCCGCGCTCAGGCTGCGTGGTGTGGAAACCATTGTGGCGTCAGACTTCTCACCGGCCCGCCGTGCACTGGCCGCGACGATGGGCGCCCACGTCACGCTCGACGCAGGTGAGGATTCACCGTTTCACCAGTGCAAGCCCGCCGTGGTGTTCGAAGCGGTGGGCGCACCGGGCATCATCGACGACGTCCTGCGCCGGGCTCCGGCCGGTGCGCGTCTGGTGGTGGCCGGCGTGTGCATGCAGCCCGACACTGTGCATCCGTTCTACGCGATCACCAAGCAGATCAACATCCAATTCGTCTTCGGCTACGACCCGGGCGAATTCGCGACCTCGCTCCGCGCGATCGCCGAGGGTGAGATCGACGTGGCGCCGATGATCACCGGCACCGTGGGGCTCGACGGTGTGGCCGCGATGTTCGACGAACTCGCCTCGCCCGACCGGCATTGCAAAGTCCTGGTCACGCCATGACCCGACGGTAGGGTGCTGTCATGCGATTGCGTGCACTCGCCGCGGCGGGCCTGATTGTCCTCAGCGTTTCGGCCTGCGATGCCCAACCGGCCGGCGGCAGCGGGGGCGACCCCCGACAGGTGACGGTCGTGGGGTCCGGCCAGGTGCAAGGTGTACCGGACACCCTGACCGCCGATGTGGCAATGGAATTCACCGCGCCGGATGTGTCGGGCGCGCTCAATCAGTCCAGCCAGCGTCAGCAGGCCGTCATCGATGCCCTGGTCGGCTCGGGCATCGACCGCAAGGACATCAGCACCACACAGGTCAGCGTGCAGCCGCAGTTCACCGACAGCAAGATCTCGGGTTATCAGGCCAGCAATGCGATCAAGGTCAAGATCCGCGACACCGCCAAGGCGTCGGACACCCTGGCGTTGATCGCGAGCACCGGTGGGGATGCGACCCGGATCAACTCTGTCGACTATTCGATCACCGACGATTCCGATCTGGTGCGCGACGCACGGGCCCGGGCTTTCGACGACGCCAAGAACCGCGCCGAGCAGTACGCCGAGCTGTCCGGACTGGACCTGGGCAAGGTGATCTCGATTTCCGAGCAGTCCGATGGATCCACCCCGCCACGACCGACGCCGATGCCACGCGCGGCGATGGAAGCGGTGCCACTGGAACCCGGTCAGCAGACGGTGAACTTCTCGGTGACGGTGATCTGGGAGCTGACCTAGGCCGCCGCGGCAGTGGCCGTCGGCACGTCGTGCCGACGGCGGTTTCGCAGGGGTATCCGATGTGCCCGACTACGAGCGACAACTCAGCGACAATCGCCACAGTGGCATCTCTGACCTCATGAAACACGTTGTCGCTGGGCGTGTTTGCCTCTCAGGCCCCGCTGGCCCCGTGAGCCTCAGCAGTCCAATGTCCAGCTATCAGCGACTCCGTCGCTGATAGCTGGACAACCCGAAATTCGTCAAATATGAGGCTGACGAGACCCCAGAGACAGGTGTAATGAGTCCGCATGTGACCGGCGGTGCATGTGGTGCTCAGGAGGCGATTGTCGCTCGATTGTCGCGGATAGGCGGGCAGGTCGGACATCCTTTTTCCGCGCCGCCGTGCCGACGTGCTGCCGCGCCGACCATCCGCCAGCCGTGCCGACGTCCGACCATCCGGCGGCCGCGCGTGCAGCCGCCGAGACATCAACCCGCCGGCGCGATGTCGACCGGGATACCGTTGAGCACCGCGGTGCCCGAGAGCGGGTCCAGATGCGTGCCGTCGTTGAGCTGGTTGACATTCACCCCGGGTCGGGAGCTCGCCAGCGACTGCCCCGTGCCGCCGCGGTCGTGGCCCCAGCCGTGCGGAAGTGACACCACACCGCGCCGCATGCCGTCGGTCACCTCGACCGGGGCCAGCAGCTCACCGCCGGGTCCCTTGACGACGGCGATGTCGGTGAGTCCCAACTCAGCCGCGTCGTCGGGGTGAATCTGCAGGGTGCAGGTGTTCGAGCCGCCCGCAAGCGCAGGCACGTTGTGCATCCAGCTGTTGTTGGACCGCAGGTGGCGCCGGCCGATCAGCAGGAACCCGCCCGCCGTGCGGCCGAGCGCGTCACGCAGCCGTGCGACGTCGGCGGCGATCGGCTCCGGCGCGAGTTCGATCCGTCCACTAGGGGTCCGGAGGATCTCGGGGATGCGCGGGCGCAGCGGCCCCAGATCGATGCCGTGCGGGCTGGCCTTGAGTCGCGCCATGGTGAGTCCGTCCGGCTTGGCACCGAACGCGTCGCCGTAGGGCCCGATCCGCAGCATCATGTCCAGCCGTCGTTCATAGCCGGGCCCGTCGTACAGCATCGCGGTGAGCTCGTCGACATTGCGCCCTGCCACCGGTGAATCGGGGTTGGCGACCTCCTTGGCCAGCGTCGTGGCGATCACCTGGGCGTCGACCAGCGCGGGATCGCCGTCGTACCCGACGCCGTAGAGGATGAGCGCGAGCCGGGACAAGATCTCCGGTTCGCCGGGCCGCCCGTCCAGGGGCAGCGCCGGCGGGGTGTACCGCACGTTGTTGCGGACGGCGAGGTTGTTCAGCGCGACGTCGAAGTGGGCGCTGCGCGATGGCGGGGGCGGTGGCAGGATGACGTCGGCGTGCCGGGTGGTCTCGTTGAGGTACGGGTCGACGCTCAACATGAATTCGACACTGTCCAAAGCCTTCTCGAGCCGGTCGCCGTCGGGTGCGGACAGAACCGGGTTGCCGGCGATGGTGATCATCGCCTTGATCTGCCCCACGCCGGCAGTGTCGATCTCTTCGGCCAGCGCGGCGGCGGGGAGCTCGGACAGCGCCTCGGGGTATCCGGAGACCCGGCTGGTCCACCGCCCGGTCTTGAACCCGCGGCCCGGTTTCGGCGGGCGCGGTGCGGGTGCGGCGGCGCCGAGCGGGAACATCGCCCCGCCGGGCCGGTCGAGATTGCCGGTGAGCACGTTGATCACGTCGACGAGCCAACTGCTGATGGTGCCGAACTCGACCGTCGAGGTACCGATCCGGCCGTAGACCGCGGCGGTCGGGGCGGCCGCGAGTTCGCGGGCCAACTCGCGGATCTCCTCGGCGGGCACCCCACAGGCCTGTTCCACGGCCTCGGGCGAGAACTCGTCGGCCAGGGCGCGGACCTCCTCGAGGCCGTTGACGTGCTCGGCGAGCCGGCCGAGATCGACGAGATCCTCGTCGAACAGCGCATGCACGATCGCGAACAACAGTGCCGCGTCGGTGCCTGGCCGCGGCGCCACATGCCGGTGGGCGAGTTCGGCGGTACGCGTGCGGGCCGGGTCGATGACGACGAGCTTGCCGCCGCGCTTGCGCAGGGCGCGCAGCTTGCCGGGAAAATCGGCGGCAGTGGCCAGACTGCCGTTGGGCACCAAGGGATTCGCACCGATGATCACCAGGTAATCGGTGCGGTCGAGGTCGGGCACGGTGAACGCGACCGGGCTGCCGAACATCAGGCCCAACGCGACGTGCTTGGGCATCTGGTCGAGCGTGCTGGCGCTGAACACCTGCCGGGTGCCCAGGCCCTTGGCGATCAGCGGCGCATACAGGCTGCCGGCGATGGTGTGGGCGTTGGGGTTGCCGAGGTACACCCCGACCGATGCGCCGCCGTGCTCAGCGATCACCGCGCCGAGCCGCTCGGCGACCACCGCGTAGGCCTCGTCCCAGGTGGCCTCGGTCAGCACCCCGTCGCGCCGGACCAACGGCTGCGTCAGCCGGTCGGGATCGTTGTCGAGTTCGCCGAAGCTGGCCCCTTTGGGGCAGATGAATCCCGCACTGAACACGTCGTCGCGGTCCCCGCGGGCGCCGGTCACCCGGCCGTCAGAGGTCGTGAGCGTCAGGCCACAGGTGGCCTCGCAGAAGGGGCAGATCCGCAGGGCTGTGCTCATGCCCCGAATTCTGCGCCGGTCAGGGCGTTTTGGTAAGCCTCCGGGTTACGGCGTTTCGTACACCTTTGGCTCGAGAGTGCCGATATAGGGAAGGTCGCGGTAGCGCTCGGCGAAGTCCAGGCCGTACCCGACGACGAATTCGTTGGGGATGTCGAAGCCCACGTAGGCGACGTCGAGTTCGGTCTTGACGGCCTCGGGTTTGCGCAGCAGCGTGCACACCCGAAGCGAGCGCGGATGGCGGGTGGCCAGGTTGCGCAGCAACCAGGACAGCGTCAGCCCCGAGTCGATGATGTCCTCGACGATCAGCACGTCGCGGTCATTGATGTCGCGGTCGAGATCTTTGAGGATCCGGACGACGCCGGAGGACGAGGTCGACGAGCCGTAGGAGCTGACCGCCATGAACTCCAGCTGGGTCGGCAGCGGGATGGTCCGGGCCAGGTCGGTGACGAACATGACCGCGCCCTTGAGCACGGTGACCAACAGCAGGTCGTCGTTGCCCAGGTTGTCGCGATACTCCTCGGCGATCGCCTCGGCGAGTTCGACGGTGCGGGCCCGGATCTGGTCCTCGGACAACAGCACCGATTTGATGTCTCCCGCATAGAGCTCGGCAGAGTCGACAGCCACTCCGACAGCGTGCCACGTGAAGGGGGCGGTTGACCAACGCGGGCGCTAGACGGGTTCGGTGTGCAACCTCAGGGCGCCGCCGCGGCGCGCCGCGAACAATCGCTGTTTGCGCAGCCCCGACCCGACGGCCACCCCGCCCTGCCCGCGCCATGCGGTCACCAGCCGGTCCACCCCGCGGATCTGGATGTCGGTCAGATCACAGGCGCCACCGTCGAGCAACCACGCTCGGATCACCCGGCGCCGCAGCGCGTCGGGCAGTTCGCTCAGCCGGTCTACGTCCAAACCTTCGGCGTCCAACCCGTCGGCGCTCAGCGCCACCGCCAGCGCCTCGCGAGCCAACCCGTCGAGCGCCTCGGTGTCCTCGCGTAACGCGGTGGCGGTGCGGGCCAGTGCCTCGGCCACTCCCCCGCCGAGCACGTCCTCGAGCAAGGGCAGGGCCTCGTGCCGCAACCGTGACCGGGTGAACCGGCGCTCGGCATTGTGCGGATCCTGCCACGGCACCAGCCCCAGCTCATCGCACGCGGCGTGGGTGAGCGCGCGTCGCACCCCCAGCAACGGCCGGTGCCAGGGTGGGTCGTGCGGACGCATACCGGCGATCGAGCGGGGACCCGACCCGCGGCCCAAGCCCAGCAGCACCGTCTCGGCCTGGTCGTCGAGGGTGTGGCCGAGCAGCACCGGCTCACCGTCGCGCGCTGCTTCCAGCGCCGCGTAACGAGCCCGGCGCGCGGCCGCCTCCGGTCCACCATCACGTCCGATGTCAACCGGAATCACTTGCGCACCAACACAACCCAATTCCAGCGCCTGCCGTCGCGCGGTCTCGGCCACCGCGTCCGAACCCGGCTGCAGCCGGTGGTCGACGATCAGCGCGGCGGTCGGCCGCAACCCGGCCGCGATCGCCGTCAGCGCCAGGGAATCCGGGCCCCCGGACAGCGCCACGCACCAGCGGGAGCCGTCGATCTTCGCGTCTGCAGCCTTCACCGCGTGCCGCAGCGCGGCTACAGCACCCGGTCGATCCATCGTTGCGGCTCATCGATCTCGTCGGGTTGCGGCAAGGTCTCCGGACCCGACCACACGGTGTTGAACCGGGCCATGCCCACCGCGGAGACCACGTGGTCGACAAACGCCTTGCCGCGGGTGTATTGGCTCATCTTGGCGTCGAACCCCAGCAGCGCCCGCACCAGTCGCTGCACGGGCGGCTGCTTGCGTTGCCGGCGTTCGTCGAAGCGGCGCCGAATGGTCGACACGGTGGGCACCACCGCAGGCCCGACGGCATCCATCACATGGTCGGCGTGGCCCTCGAGCAGGGTGCCCAACACCAACAGCTGATCCAGCGCGCGACGTTGCGGCTCGGCCTGCACGGCACGCATCAGACCGAGCACGCCGGTTGAGCGCGGGTCCGCGTTTGCGCCGCCGCGTTGGTTGCGGACGAACTCCGCGAGCCGGCCGAGGACGTTCGAGACGTCGTCGCCCGCGTCCTGGGTGAGCACCGCCAGTGACTGCGACATGTGGTCGGTCAGCCACGGGTTGGCCCGGAACTGCACCCGGTGGGTGACCTCGTGCAGGCACACCCAGAGCCGGAAATCTGTTGGGACAACCCGTAATTGACGTTCGACGGCGATGACGTTGGGGTAGACCAGCAGTAGCTCGCCGCCGTCGGCGGCAAACGGATCGTATTGGCCGAGGATGCCGGTGGAGATGAACGCCAGCACCGCACCGGTCTGCGCCCCGGTCACCCGACCGGTGACGACACCCGGCTTGTCACCTTCGGTCGCACCCGTCATCACCCGCATGGAGCGGGTCGCCGCCCGAATCCACTCGGGACGGTCGAGGATGCGCGCCTCGGGCACCTCGGCGCCCTCGATCAGCCCGGTGACCTCACGCACCGGCAACTCGGCCGCCTTGGAACTTTCCGAGAGCTGCTCGATCACCTGGTCGCGGGTGTAATCGGAGCAGGCCGGAGCCGCCTTGGCCAACTTGGCCCCGACCGTCGCGGCGAAATCCCAGTCGACCGCGCGGCCCGCCGTCATCGTGGCGCGCTCGCTCATGTGCCGCACCCGCAGGAGCGGAGCACCGCGGCCAACGCATCGATCGCGGTGCGCCCGGTCGGCCCGGCATTGTTGGAGATCAAGGCGAAGGTGAGCACCCGGCCGCTGTCGTCGGTGACGATGCCGGCCAACGCGTTGGTCCCGGTCAGTGAGCCGGTCTTGGCGCGCAGCCAACCCGCGGCGTCCCGCCCGGCGGCGGTGTCGAGGTAGCGGTTGGACAGCGTGCCGCTTCCGCCGGCGATCGGCAGCAGGTCCACCAGTGGCCGCACCGCCGGCTCGGTGTTGCCCGCCGCGACGCTGACCACCTCGTCGAGAATCCGCGCCGTCAACCGGTCATCGACCGACAGTCCGCTGGAATCCACCAACTTCGCCGCCGACGTGTCGATACCGATGCCCTCGAGTTCGTTCAGCACCGCGTCGACGCCCCCGGCGAAGCTCTGCGGCCGGTGCTGCACCGCCGCCACCTCGCGGGCGATGGACTCGGCCATCACGTTGTCGGATTCGTTCATCATCTGGCGCAACCGCTCGATCAGCGGCGCCGATTGCACCGAGGCGATCTGCCGGCCACCCGAAACCGAGCTGGGCAGCACGGTCACCGCCGACGGGTCCACCCGCAGGGCCACCGCCAGCGCCCGGCCCGCATCCAGTGCCGGTGTGGTGGACCGTCTGGACTCGACCGTCGTCGGCTGGGTGCGTCCGCCGTCGAGCATCACCGGTTCCATCGGCGCGATGTCGCCACCGTCGATGTCGGCGGGGTCCCAGCCCGGTGCCATCGCCGGACCGCTGTACTCGCTGGTGTCCACCCGGACCGCGGTGACGGTGACTCCGCTGCTGCGGACCTGCTCGGCCAGGTCGCTGATCCGGGCCGCACCCTTGTACCAGGTGTCGGTGCCCTCCGGCGCCGCTGAGAGCGTGGTGTCCCCGCCACCCTTGAGCACCACCAGACCGGGCTGCGAGTCGACGGCCAGGACCGTGGTGGTCAGCCGGGCATCGCGGTCCAGCGCCAGCAGTGCGGCGGCCGTGGTGAGCACCTTGTTGACCGAGGCCGGCTGCATCGGCACCCCGGAGTTCTGTTCCCACAGTTCGGCACCGGTCTCGGCGTCGGTGATCCGGCCGGTCAGCGCGCCGAGATCGGGGTTGGCCAGGGCCGGTGCCAGCGCGGCGGCCAGCCCATCGGCGGTCGGAATCGGCGCTGACATGTCCACCGGAATGACGCCCGGGCTGGCGGTCACCAGCGCGGGCGCGGGCTTGGCGGCCTCGGCACTGCTGGACTGGTGGCCGGTGAGCACTGCGGCGACCGCGACGACGGCCGCAACCAACACCAGGACCACGACGCCAACCGCCACATGGGTGGACTGCCGCCACCGAGTGGGCCGCATATTTCTCCTGCTCTGCCGGTGGTGGGAACGAGCCACCCGTTTAGGCCAGACTATCGCTCGATTAGGGTTGACCCGCGTCGTCGCCCGACGACCCAAGCCTGACCGCAGATGCGAAGGAGCCGCGACGGTGAAGTTCGACGTCGTCATCGAGATCCCGAAGGGTTCACGCAACAAGTACGAGGTTGACCACGAGACCGGCCGGGTCAAGCTCGACCGCTACCTGTACACCTCGTTCGGCTACCCGACCGATTACGGGTTCTTCGAGGACACCCTCGGCGAGGACGGCGATCCGCTGGATGCGCTGGTGCTGCTGCCCGAGTCGGTGTTCCCCGGTTGCACCGTCGAGGCCCGCCCGGTCGCGATGTTCAAGATGACCGACGAGGCCGGCGGCGACGACAAGCTGCTGTGCGTGCCCGCCGGTGACCCGCGCTGGGATCACATCCAGGATCTCGCCGACGTGCCGCAGTTCGAGCTCGACGCCATCAAGCACTTCTTCGTTCACTACAAGGACCTCGAGCCGGGCAAGTTCGTCAAGACGGCCGACTGGGTGGGCCGCGAAGAGGCCGAGGCCGAATTGCAGCGTTCGGTCGAGCGCTTCAAGAACTCCGGGCACTGAGCCCGGCTGAACCAGCCTGAATTAGCCCGGTTGTAACACCGGGTAACTCCCCTGTGCTCTGGGGCTTTCATGCTTGACCAGGTGTTGATGCATCAGGGCGTGGGACTTGAGGCGTACAACGCATTGCCGGTGCGGCGTGCGGTGCACGCCGTCTACGAGTGCTGTTACAGCGTCGTGCTGGCGACCGATCTGGCCGGCGGCCGGCCCTACGCCGACCACGACGCGCTCTTGCGGCGGGCCGATGCGCTGCTCTTCAGCTTGGGCGAGGCCTCCATCGACCACGTGTTGCAGGCGTATCCGCATATCGCCGAGCTGGAACCAAACCTGGCATCGGTCGTCCGTCACGAGCTGGTCCGCATCAACCGCGCGCGGCTGGAGCGCATGCTCGGACCTGAGGGCGGCTTCGACAACTGGTGAGTCGGCAGGCTTACGGTGGCTAAATCCCGACCGAGGAGTATGTGTGCCTGCACCCGATCACGCCCGCCGCGTCCTACAGGTGGGCCCGCTCAAACCGTCACTCGCCGAGACCCTGCGCACGGGCTATGACGCACTGGTCCTGCCCGACGAGCCCGAGCGCGCAACCTTCCTCGAACAGCACGGCGCGGCAGTCCTGGCGGTGGTGACGTCGGGACGTACCGGGGTCGATGCGCAGCTGATGTCCGCACTGCCGAACCTGGGCGTGGTGGTGAACTTCGGCGTCGGATACGACACGACGGACATCGAGGCGGCCGCCGCACGCCACGTCATGGTCAGCAACACCCCCGATGTCCTGAGCGATTGCGTGGCCGACACGGCCGTGGGTTTGTTGATCGACACGATGCGACAGTTCCCGGCCGCCGAACGGTATCTACGGGCCGGGCATTGGGCAGCGGTCGGTAATTATCCGCTGACCCACAAGGTTTCGGGCTCGCGCGTGGGCATCATCGGGCTGGGTCGGATCGGCCAGGCGATCGCCACCCGGTTGGTCGCCTTCGGCTGCCCGATCAGCTATCACAACCGGCGTGTGGTCACCGACTCCCCTTATCCCTATGTTTCGTCCGCCGTCGAGTTGGCGCGCCAGGTCGACGTCCTGATCATCGCCGCGGCGGGTGGCAGCGGGACACGCCACCTCGTCGACCGCAAGGTGCTCGACGCGCTGGGACCCGACGGCTACCTGATCAACATCGCCCGCGGCAGCATCGTCGACGAACAGGCGCTCGTCGAGGCACTGACCGACGGCCGGCTGGCCGGCGCCGGGCTCGACGTGTTCACCGACGAACCCCACGTGCCCGAGGCGCTGCTGGGCCTGGACAACGTGGTGCTGCTGCCCCACGTCGGGAGCGGGACGGTGGAGACCCGGGCCGCCATGGAGGCACTGACCCTGGCCAACCTGGACAAGTTCCTCGAATCCGGAGAACTGGTGACGCCGGTGCCGCTGCCCGCGGCATCACGTACCTAGGCTTCACGTACCTGGTCGTGCCGAGTCATGCGCGCCGACGCCGGAGGTCCGGACCAGCACCGACAGCACCACGGCGGCCAGCAGCAGCGCCGGAACGTCGCCCAACAGGTGGCCCATGTGGTGGCCGCTGCCGAAGGACTGCACGGCCATGATGGCCGCATGCACGACGCTCGATGCGACCGTGAACCAGATCAGGCTGAGGTTGGCCTCAGGCCGTCGCGCCGCGTTCCAGAGAAACAGCCCGAGCGTCACGTACAACCCGACGATCATCATGAAGTAGTCGGACTCGTACGGTGCGCCGTGATGCCAGGCCCACCCGGCCGGCCACACCACGGCCAGCGGATAGAGCAGGATCATCACCGCGCCGAACACGACGAGCGCGATCTGGAGAAGCCGGTAGCTGCGTGAAGGTGCCATGGCCCCGCCTCCTAGGAGTGGAACCTCCAGCATCGCACTGCCGACCGTCACCACGTGGGCTGATGGAGCAGGTGGAGCGCGGTCCGTCGGTGATTCGTCTGGGCCCACAGTGGCAGAAGGGCGACACCCCGCTAGTATTTGTCGACGTCTCCAGAGGCGCACGGATCACGTCGGAGGTGACGATGAATAGCCAACCGGACCCGGCAAGCTGCTCGGTGGAAGAGAGCCGCGTCGGAGAGGTGAGTGTGGTGGCAGTGGCCGGCACGGTCGACATGCTCACCGCACCCAAACTCGAAGAGGCGATCGGTGCTGCCGCCAAGAGCTCGCCGTCGGCCGTGGTTGTCGATTTGAGTGCCGTGGAATTCCTGGCATCGGCCGGGATGGGAGTGTTGGTTGCCGCACGGGAAGAACTGGGCGACGCTGTGCGGTTCGCCGTCGTCGCCGACGGCCCGGCCACCAGCCGCCCGCTCAAATTGGTCGGAATCGCCGAAGTCGTAGATCTTTTCGCGACGCTCGACGAGGCTTTGGCCGCATTGAAGACATAAGACCGGCGAAAACGGGGTAGCCAGCAGGTCGACATGACAGACGCAGGCCAGACAGCACACTTCACGAAAAACGTCACCGCCGCACCAGAAACCGCGGCGCTGATACGCCGTGAGTTCTCCAGCTGGCTGAGCACGCACCTCGATCTCGACCCGACCAAGGCCAGCGACGTCGTGCTGGCCGTGAACGAGGCCCTGGCCAACGCCGCGGAGTTCGCCTACGTCAACGCCCCGGCGCCCGGGGCGATGCACGTCGAGGCCGACTATGACGAGGACACAGCGGTACTGACGGTCACCGTCGCCGATGAGGGTCAGTGGCGGATCGCCGAGACCGACCACAAGAACCCGGCGCGGGGCCGCGGCATCCCGCTGATGCGCGCGCTCACCGACCGGGCTATGATCGACTCGAACCACTCAGGCACCAAGGTGCGCCTGCAGTGGGATCACATCCGTCAGAACTGCGGAAGCCGCACCACCTGAACGAAGAACTCGTCGATCTGGCGGACCGCACTCATGAACTGGTCCAGGTCGACAGGCTTGGTGACGTAGGCATTCGCGTGCAGCTTGTAGCTACGCAGGATGTCCTCTTCGGCCGATGACGTGGTGAGCACCACGATCGGGATGTGGCACAGGTCGGCGTCGGACTTGATCTTCTCCAACAGCTGGCGGCCGTCGTACTTGGGCAGGTTGAGATCCAGCAGGATCAGGTCCGGCCGCGGCGCATCTTCGAAAGCACCCCGCCGATACAGGAAGTCGAGCCCTTCCTCACCGTCGCGCGCCACATGCAGGTTGTTCTTGATCTTGTTGTGTTCGAACGCTTCCCGGGTGATCAGTTCGTCACCCGGGTCATCCTCGACCAACAGGATGTCGATGGCGCGGCTTTCCGATGAGGTCATTCAGGGCTTCCTTCCAGCTGGGGTTGCAGAACAGCGTTGGGCACGGTCGTCGGTGTGACGGGCAGGGTGAACATGAACCGGGTGCCGCCAGTGTAGGACGTGTCGATCCAGATCGACCCGCCGTGGTGCTCGACGATCTTCTTACACAGCGCGAGTCCGATGCCGGTGCCGGTGAAGGCATCTCGACCGTGCAGACGCTGAAAAATCACGAAAACCTTGTCCACGAACTCGTCGGCGATGCCGATCCCGTTGTCCGAGACACTGAGTACCCACTGATCGGCGAATTCACCGGTACCTTCGGTGCACTCGATGACGATCCGCGGCGTCGCACCGTCGCGGCGGAACTTCACCGCGTTGCCGATCAGGTTCTGCCACAGCATCGCCATCAGCGTGGGGTCGCCGTCGATCTCGGGCAGCGGCTCGGCGGGTCGCTCGATTTGCGCGCCGGACTCCTCGATCCCGGCGGTCAGGTTGTTCAGCGCCACGTCGAGCGCGTCGTTGAGGTTCACCTCGGTGTGTGTGGCGTTGAGCCGGCCCACCCGGGAGAACGTCAGCAGATCGTTGATGAGGACCTGCATGCGCTTGGCACCGTCGACGGCGAATCCGATGTACTCGGCGCCCCGCTCGTCGAGTTTGTCGCCGTAGCGTTTCTCCAGCAGCTGGCAGAACGAGGCGACCTTGCGCAGCGGCTCCTGCAGATCGTGCGACGCCACGTAGGCGAACTGCTCCAGTTCGGCGTTGGAGCGGCGCAACTCGTCGGCTTGCTGATCCAGGGCCTCCTGCGCCGACCGCGAGGCCTCGAGTTCCTCGACCACCCGCTGCCGCATGTCCTCGACGTCGGCGGCGATGGCACGAATATCTTTGGGGCCCTTCACCGCAATGCGCTCCGAGAAGTGGCCCTCCGTGATCCTGCGGCACGAGGCGGCCAACGCGGCCAGCGGCCCGGTGACCGCGCTGTGCACCAGGATGGTCATCAGGATCGCCACGGCGAAGAAGGCCACGATCATGGCGATCACGACCTTGTCACGCCATTGCCGGACATGGCTCATCTCATCGACACTGGCTTGCCTGGCCTTGCCCAGGTTGTCGTTCTGAATGTCGAACAACCCACGCAGCCGGTCGAATTCCGCCTTCCCGCGATCTGCGGTACTGGCGTCCACGATCGCGGGGTCGCCCACTCTGACACTGGCGATCAGCGGCTCGGCATAGGTGGCCCGCCAGGCCGCAGCGGCCTTTTCGATCACATCCAGATCGGTCAACAGATGATCGTGGCCGGCCAGGTAGCCCCGCATCTCGGCGGCGGCCTCGGATTCGGCCCGCTGTCCATCGCCGTACGGGTCGAGGAATCGGGGGTCGGCGGCGATGGCGTAGCCCCGCACGGCCGTCTCCTGATCCCGCAGCGCCGCCTGCAGCTGGTAGGCGGCCACCCGGGCGGGCTGGATGTTGTCGATCAGTTCACGGGACACCGCATCAGTGCGGCTCACCAGGCTGATCCCGGCGATCGCGCCGGCCAGCACGATCACGCACATCGCGAACACGAGTAGGTTCTGCCAACCTTGCACCGTCAGTCTCATCGCAGTGAGCGTTCCACTCTGATCATCGCGATGTCGTCACTGAGGCCCCCGTACGGACGGGCGCGGGATTCGACTTCGGCGATCAGCGCACCGACGAACTCACGACCGGGCCGGGCCGCCTGTGTTCTCGCCAGCTCGAGAAGGCCCTGTTCACCGAGACGGCGGCCGCCGGGCCCGGCATGACCCTCGAACAATCCGTCGGTGAGCAACACCAGGCCGTGTCCTTTCGGCAGTTCCAATCGGTCGACCGGCCACTCGCTGGCACCCAGGCCCAGCGCGGAACCGGCCGTGGGCTCGATCCATTCCACCGTGCCCGGTGCGTGTACCAACAGACCGGGATGGCCGGCGCGGACGACGTCATACTGCCCGGTCTCGGGATCCAGCGCCACGCTGAGCAGCGTGGCGAAGATTCCGGGTCCGGGGCGTTCGGTGGTCAGAACTCGGTCCAGTTGCCGCATCCGCGCGTTACCCCGAAGCCCGGCGAATGTCAGTGCCCGCCAACCGATGCGCAGCGCCACCCCGAGTGCGGCCTCGTCGGGTCCGTGGCCCGCCACGTCGCCCATCATCACGTGGACGGTCCCGTCGGACGTCTGCACGATGTCGTAGAAATCCCCGCCCAACAAGGCATCTCGCCGGCTCGGCAGGGATTGGGTGACGACCTCGACACCCGGATCCTCCAAGAGCAACGCCGAGGGCAGCAGACCCCGCTCAAGCCGGGCGTTTTCGCGCTCACGCAGCTGGCTGGCGTGCAGGTCCACCGCCGTGAGCTCGGCGCGTTTGCGTTCGATCGAATACACCACGGCCCGGCGCAGCATCTCCGGATCGACCCGGCCCTTGACGAGGTAGTCCTGTGCGCCCGAGGCGACCGCCGAGACACCGAAGTGCTCGTCGTTCAAACCGGTGAGCACGATGATCGGAACCGTGGGGTCGAGCCGGCCCAGCCGGTGCAGGGCGTCAATGCCCTCGGCGTCAGGCAGATTCAGGTCCAGCAGTACACAGTCCGGGCGGGACTCGACGATCGCCTGCTCGGCAGATGCCATGGACTGCACCCACATCAGGTCGATGTCGGCGGTGTCGGCGACATCGGCGATCTGTTCTTCGACCAACAATGCGTCGCCGCGGTCGTCCTCGACCAACAACAACGACAAGCGGCGCCCGCCTGCTCGCGGGCCGAAACCGGCGAGGGTCGCAGAAGGGTACGGCTGTTCCGCGCGCATGGGATCACGTCCTTACTCACTGAGGCCACCCCGGTCGCGCTGACCTCTGCTTTAGTGACGACGTGATTGAGAATACCTATGCGCAGACGTCAATTCTCAATCCGCCCATCCAAGATCACGACGCGCGGGCCGCAGAGCGCAGGCGCAGGCGTCGCAACACGTCGCCGCCGAGCCCCCGCGGATCGGGATCCGGGCCGGTCGGGATCAGTGTGACGCCGTCGGCCACGCCGGCCGCCTCGATGTCGGCGATCAACCCGGTCAACCCGTCAATCGTCCCGACGTACCGCACACCGGGCGCTGAACCGTCGTCCGAACCCGCCACCGTGAGACTGCAGCGGGCCGAGCGGTAATCCGCGGCCACCGCGACGGACACGTCCAAGATCACCGAGACGGCGTCGTCCTCCGATTTGAGGCCGGACGAGATCCGGCGCGCCTGGGCCAGATCGGGCGCCGAGATCCGTGTCGTTGGCCGGCCGCCGTCGGTCAGCTCGGTCCAGTCCCCTGCTTCCACCACAAATATCCGCACTCCGGCGACGCTAGGCCACCGCCGGGCGTCGGCCCATGGTTGTGCTCAGCGGAAGTTCAAAGGACTACCGGACGTCGCGCACCCGGGTCTTGTACAGGCTCGCGACAGTGGTGATCGCCAGCGTCACCACGATCACCCCGAGGCTGGCCAGGGTCGGGATCTCCGGCACGTGCACCGGCTCGCCGCCGTTGATGAACGGCAGCTCGTTCTCGTGCAGTGCGTGCAGCACGAGTTTGACGCCGATGAAGGCCAGGATGAACGCCAGCCCCTGCGACAGGTACACCAGGCGCTTGAGCAGGTCACCGAGCAGGAAGTACAGCTGCCGCAGACCCATGAGCGCGAACACGTTGGCGGTGAACACCAGGTAGGGCTCCTGGGTCAGCCCGTAGATCGCCGGGATCGAGTCCAGCGCGAACAGCAGGTCGGTGGTGCCCAGCGCCACGATCACCAGGAACATCGGCGTCATTAATTTCGTGCCATTCGCGCCGCCTTCCTTGATCCACAGCTTCAGGCCGTCCCACTGGTCGGTGGTGCGCAGGTGCTTGCGGGCGAAACGCACCACGCCGTTGTCGCCGTCGTCGTCATGGTCGGTATCGCGGACCAGGTTGATCGCGGTGTACACCAGGAACGCGCCGAAGATGTAGAACACCCAGGAGAACTGGTTGATGGCGACCGCGCCCAGCGCGATGAAGATGCCGCGGAAGATCAACGCCAGGATGATGCCGACCAGCAGGGCCTGCTGCTGGTAGATCCGCGGCACCTTGAAGCTGGCCATGATGATCAAGAAGATGAACAGGTTGTCCACCGAGAGTGAATATTCGGTGAGCCAGCCGGCGAAGAACTCGAGCCCGAACTGGTTGCCGTGGAACACCCACACCCAGATGCCGAACGCCACCGCCATGCCGATGTAGATCGACAGATAGGTGGCGGTCTCGCGGGTGGTGGGTTCGTGTGGGCGTCGCCCGATCACCACGACGTCGAACAGCAGAACGGCGATCGTCACGGCAAGGGTGATGATCCATTCCAGCTGTGTTACCTGCATCGAGAATCCTCCGGTCGTCAAAGCGCCGGAGGTCTCTTCCACCGGAAACACGCACCGGCCCGCGACACCGATCGATCAATTGACGACCGACGTGATGACGACATCGCAGCGAAGGAATACTCCCCTCCGCCGACCAGTCTGCCTGACATCACCGGCCAACCGAAATCGGACCGGCACGCCGCCCCGACCCGCGGCCGGGTAATGGGCCGACCCGCCGGCGGCTTAGTAGGTTTGTACCCGTGACAGCAGCCGCCGGTGACTACGAGATTCCGCCGCAGTACGCGCTATCCCCACTGGCCCCCGCGCCCCGCACGCTCATCGACATCCTGCACGAGACCGCTGCCCGTTTTCCGGACGCACCGGCTCTCGACGACGGCACCGTCCAGCTCACCTATTCGGAGCTGATCGCCGACATCAACGACAGCGTGGCCTGGCTGGCCGCCCGCGGGATCGGCCGGGGTGACCGGATCGGGATCCGGATGCCGTCGGGCAGTTACGCGCTCTACGTGGCCATCCTGTCGGTGCTGGCCTGCGGCGCTGCCTACGTCCCGGTGGACGCCGACGATCCCGACGAGCGCGCCGCGTTGGTGTTCGGCGAGGCCAACGTGGTCGGGGTGATCACCGAAGCCGGCCTGACCCGCGGGCCGGGCTCCTCGCGCGGGTGGCGCGCCGCCGCGCCGCTGGGACGCGACGACGCCTGGATCATCTTCACGTCCGGATCGACGGGCACCCCGAAAGGCGTTGCCGTCACCCATCGCAGCGCGGCCGCATTCGTCGACGCCGAGGCGCAGATGTTCTTGCCGGACAACCCGATTGGTCCGGGCGACCGGGTCCTGGCCGGTCTGTCGGTGGCGTTCGACGCGTCGTGCGAGGAGATGTGGTTGGCCTGGCGGCACGGCGCCTGCCTGGTACCGGCGCCACGGTCGTTGGTGCGCAGCGGGATGGACCTGGGCCCGTGGCTGGTCAGCCGCGACATCACCGTGGTCTCCACGGTCCCGACGCTGGCCGCCCTGTGGCCCGCCGAGGCACTGGAAGCGGTGCGGCTGTTGATCTTCGGCGGCGAGGCCTGTCCACCTGAACTGGCGGCTCGGCTCGCATCCGGGGAAGACGGTGCCGGCCGCGAGGTGTGGAACACCTACGGCCCCACCGAGGCCACCGTCGTAGCCTGCGCCGCGAAGCTGGACGGGCAGGGACCGGTGAGCATCGGCCTGCCGCTGGCGGGATGGGATCTGGCCGTGGTGAACGCCGACGGCCTGCCCGTCGCTCTCGGCGAGGTGGGCGAACTGGTGATCGGCGGTGTCGGTCTGGCCCGCTACCTCGATCCGGACA
>NZ_LZJD01000035.1:0-5253 GCF_001666875.1 Mycobacterium sp. E802 | reverse complement strand
CATGCTCGCCCTCGGCGGCCACCGCCCCTCACTGCCAGGACGGCCCGTCAAACACCCACGGAAACGTCAGTAGAGCCCCTTTTCGGCCGAAAAGGTACGGGTTTGTGTCTGTTGGCGGGGCTATCTGAGCGAGTACCGCACCGGCAGGTGCTTGAGCCCACCGACGAACGTGGTGGCCATGTGCTGCGGTTCGCCGGCGAGTTCTGCCGAGCGCAACCGCGGTAGCAGCTCGGAGAAGAAACTGTTGATCTCCAACCGGGCCAGTGCGGCGCCTAGGCAGAAATGCACACCGTAGCCGAACGCGATGTGTTTGTTGGGATCTCGCCCGACGTCGAAGCGGAACGGGTCGACGAAGACGTCCTCGTCGCGGTTGCCCGAGACATACGACAGCAGCACCGACTCGCCCTTCGCAATGCGTACACCGCGAATCTCATAGTCCTGTTGCGCGGTACGCATGAACTCCTTGACCGGTGTCGTCCACCGGACCATCTCCTCGACCGCCAGCGGCATCAGGCTCATGTCGTTCTGCAGCCGGGCCAGCTGGTCGGGGTTCTGCAGCAGCGCGTGCATGCCACCCGAAATGCTGGCACTGCTGGTGTCGTGGCCGGCCGCGGCGATGATCGCGTAGTAGGAGACCGTGTCGATATCGGACAGCGGCTCCCCGTTCAAAGTGGCGTTGGCGATCGTCGACGCGAGGTCGTCGGTCGGATTTGCCCGACGCGAGGCGGTCAATTCGGTGAAATACTGGAACATTTCGAGCAGTGCCATGCCCTGCTCTTCCATACTGGCGCCGCGCTTGAATTCGTCGTCGTCGTTGCCGAACAGCTCCTGGGTGAGCTTGAGCATGAACGCGAAATCGGACTCGGGCACACCCAGCAGTGTCATGATCATGTACAGCGGGTAGTTGACTGCGACCTGCTGCACGAAGTCGCATTCCGGCCCTTCATCGACCATCCGATCGACGAATCGTTTGGCGAGTTCGTCCGCGCGATCCTTCAACGCGCGCATGGCCTTTGGCCGAAACCAGTTGGCTCCGATTGCCCGTAGATCGCGGTGCAGCGGGTCGTCGGTGTGGATCAACGTCCGGATGCCGATCGCGGCCTGCTGCTCGTCGCCCTCGCGAGTGACCAGCACCGGACGTGGCGAGTTGGTGAAGATGTCGTTGGCACGCTCGATCTCCATGATGTCTGCGTGCTTGGTGATCGCCCAGAACGGGGCATACTCGGGGACCTCGACCCAGGACACCGGGGCGTTGGCCCGCAGGTGAGCCAGGTCCGCGTGCAATGTGGGCTCGTCGGTGTACGCCGACGGATTGGCGAACATCTTGGCGACATCGTCGACGGCGCGGACGGTCATACGTTGCTCCTTACTGGCGGGCACTCACGAAACTCCTGCAGCACCGCATTCACGGTTTCTGCAGATACGGCGGCAGGAAAGCCTGGCAGCACGCGGTCGATGACGCCGTCGCAACGACGCCGCAACGCCGCGGCCAATTCGGGGATCGGGGCCACCACGGCGAAAGTGCTCAGCACCTCGTCATCGATGAGTTCGCCCATCGCGTCCCACTCACCGGCCAGCGACAGCCGGTGCAGTTCGGTGTGTAGGTCACCCCAACCGTGCAAGTCGAGAACTTTGCGGTAGGCGGGTGTCGACCCATAGAAGGCAAGCTGTTTGCGGGTCGCGATCGATGCCGCGGCCATCTCCTGTTCGTCGGCACCGGTCACCAGGAACACCGGGCAGGACAGCTCGAAGTCAGATCGGTCGCGCCCGCTGCGGTCCATGCCGCGCTGCAAGGCGACGGTGGTCACCTCGTCCAGGTAGCGTCGGGTGGTGAACGCGTGGGCCAGCAGTCCGTCGGCAACCTCACCGCACACCTCGGTCATCAACTCACCGACCGCGGCCAGGAAGATCTTGGGGGACGGCAGCGACGACGGCTCCGGGGTGAACATCGGCGTCATGATCTTGTGGGTGTAGAACTCGCCCTCGAACCGCAGCTTCGTGCCATCGCGCCAGCATCCCCAAATCGCGTGCAGCGCTTCGATGTATTCGCGCATGCGGCGGGCCGGGTGGCCCCAGGGCATGCTGAACCGCTTCTCGATGTGCGGCTGGATCTGGGTGCCCAACCCGAGGATGAAGCGCCCACCAGAGTACGTCTGCAGATCCCAGCCCAGTTGCGCCATCGTCATCGGATTGCGCGCGAAAGCCACTGCGATGCTGGTGCCGATTTGCATCCGCCGGGTGTGCTCGGCCGCCAACGTCAACGGCAGGAACGGGTCGTGGTTGATCTCGCCGGTCCAGCAGCCGTCGTAACCCTGCGCCTCCAACTCACGGGCGAGTTCTGGGACCTCGGCAAGTCGGCTCGGGATACCGCGGTCGATCTTCACAGCGCGAGCCGCCGAGTCGCTCATCGGTGCCGCATTCCTTTGCCAGTTGGTTCGATCATGTGCCATCCGACCACCTGATCGACGCTACAGTAAGCAATTCAGTATGGTCAACGGCGGTAGGCTGAGCCCCCAGGGCACTGCACGACGAGTGAGGACAGCGATGACGAACGATCCGGAGTGGAAGGAAACCCTCGAGGACCTTGCCCGGCGACGTGCGCACACCTACGGGATGGGTGGGCAGGAGCGGCTCGCCAAGCACCACGGCAAGGGAAAGCTCGACGCCCGAGCCCGGATCGCGCGGCTGCTCGACCCAGACACCTTCCAAGAGTTCGGCACCCTGGTCGGCGGGGACATCGCCGCCGACGGCCTCGTCGCCGGCGCCGGACGCATCGACGGCACCCCGGTGATGGTGGGCGCCGAGGATTTCACCACCCTGGCCGGCAGCATCGGCCCAGGCGGCAACGCCAAGCGCTACCGGCTCGCCGAATTGGCCCTGCGTAACAAGATTCCGTTGGTGATGTTGTTGGAGGGGGCAGGTTTTCGCCCGAGTGGAGAACACTACGGGCGCACGCCCACCGACCTGATCGCGCAGGCGAAATGCTCAGGGAAGGTGCCGACGATCTCGGCCATCCTCGGCCCGTCGGCCGGCCACGGCGCACTGGTCGCCCCGGTGTGCGACTTCACGATCATGAGCCGTCAGGGCGCCATCTTCACCGCGGGCCCGCCCGTCGTGAAAGAGTCCACCGGAGAAGACATCTCAAAGGAAGATCTGGGCGGGCCCGACGTGGCGCTGACGAGCGGCGTGATCCACAATTACGCCGACGACGACGAGACCGTCATCGACGACATCCGGCGGTACCTGTCGTATTTCCCGTCGAGCGCCTGGTCGTATCCCCCGACCCGGCTTGCCGACGACACGGCCGATCCCAGACTCACCCCCGAGATCCTCGACATCGTGTCGCGTGACAACCGTCAGATCTACGACATGCGCACGGTGCTCGACGAGATCTTCGACCGGCCCGACTGGTTCGAGGTGCAGCCCAAGTTCGGTCGCGCGATCATCTGTGCCCTGGCCCATCTCGGCGGCTATCCGGTTGCGGTGGTGGCCAATCAGCCACAGGTGATGGCCGGCTCCATCGATGCCGACGCCGCGGACAAGGCCGCACACTTCATCTCCGTGGCCGACTCGTTCCACCTGCCGCTGATCTTCCTGGCCGACAACCCCGGCATGCTGCCGGGCAGCCAGTCCGAGCGATCCGGTGTGTTGCGCAGTGGGGCACGGATGTTCGCCGCGCAAACGGCCGCGACCACGCTCAAGCTGCATGTGACGCTGCGTAAGGCATTCGGGTTCGGGTCGATGGTGATGTCCCTGCTCGGGTTTGACGACCAGGTGGCCACGTTCGCCTATCCCGGCGCGACCATGGGCGCCATGGGAGCGGCCGCGCTCAGCGCCGCCACCCACGCCGGCGAGGACTACACCGAGGTGCTCAAGCGCATGGAGCTGGAGGCGTCGTTCCGGTCCGCGGGCCACCTCGGGTTCGACGAGCTCATCTCCCCCGAGGAGACCCGCAACGCGCTGCTGGTCACGTTGCAGCACGGCATCTTCAGTCGCCAGCAGGTGGCCGAGCCGGTGTCCCGCTCCCTGATCATGCCGTAACCCCGGCACCGAACCACTTGGCCAGGTGCGCAGTCAGGTCCGCCTGATCATCCCCGATCCAGGCGACGTGACCGTCGGGGCGCAGCAGCACCGCCGGGGCATCCAGTTCGTCGCTCTGATCGACAACGTGGTCGACGAGGTCGGCCCATCCGGCCGCCGACAGGTGCCCGGTCTGATCGAGCAACAGTCCGCGACCGGCATGCATCAACGCATAGAGCCGTCCGCGGCCCAGCCTGATGTCGCGCAGCCGACGCCCGAGGAGCTCGGGCCCGTCACCGAAGTCATAGCGGATGTTGATGGCGATGATCTTCTCGGTCAAACGTCGGCTCACTTCCGGGACGTCCATCAGCTCGGCCATCAGCCGGCGCACGGCCTGGGCGCCGGGCTCCAGCGACATCAGTGTCATCTGCGCGCGGGTGTTGTCCAGCACGTCGGCCGCGACCGGGCGGCGTTCGGACTCATAGGTGTCCAGCAGCCCTTCCGGCGCCCAACCGTTCACCACCGCAGCCAGTTTCCAGCCCAGGTTGAAGGCGTCCTGGACACCGAGGTTGAGGCCCTGCCCACCGGTCGGCGGATGAATGTGGGCGGCATCGCCGGCGAGCAGCACCCGGCCACTGCGGTAGCGATCAGCCAGCCGCGTCCCGTCCCCGAACCGTGACAGCCAGCGCGGGGAATGCACCCCGAAGTCCGTACCCGCCGTTTTCACCAGTTGTCGCCTGAACTCGTCCAGAGTGGGTGCGGTGGCACAATTTTCGGCCACCCCGTCGGCCGGCACGATGACTCGGTATCTTCCCTCACCGAGAGGCATGGCGCCGAAACGCAGTTGGGTCTTACGGACCTCGGCCGTCACCGCGTTGAGCGCGTCCACACCCACGTCCAGCGCGACCTCACCCAGCAGCGTGTCGACCTGTGACGGCTCACCGGGAAATCCGATGCCCGCCAGTCTGCGCACGGTGCTGCGGCCACCGTCGCAGCCCACCAGATAGCCAGCCTGCACGGTGGAACCGTCGGCCAGCTCGACCGTCACCCCGTCACTGTCCTGACCGAGACCGACCACTTCGGCCCCGCGCCGGATCTCGGCACCGCAATCTTCGGCGTGCTCGGTGAGCAACTGCTCGATGATCGGTTGCGGAATACCGAGCACGTACGCGTGCGCGGTGTCCAAGCCTTCCGGCTGCGGTTTGGGGATGCCGGCGAAGAACCCGCCGAGGG
>NZ_LZJD01000034.1:0-9976 GCF_001666875.1 Mycobacterium sp. E802 | reverse complement strand
GTCTGTTCGGCGAGCATCTTCACTCGGCTGGCCGCCGGATGCACGCGCTGCGACAAGGATTCCCAGTCCAGGCGCACCCGGCCGTCGATGTTCCTCGGCACCACGACTTCCCCGTCGAGCACGCAGCGGTCGACGAGCTCGTCACGCAACGTGTCCAGCAGCTCGGGAAAATAGCGGCCGAGCTCCTTGCCGTTGCGCGATTGCAGCACCACCTCGTCGCCGTCGCGGAACACCAGCGCCCGGAAGCCATCCCACTTCGGTTCGTATGACCACACGCCCGGCTCGTCGGGCACCTTCACCTGCGCCTTGGCAAGCATCGGTTCGATGGGCGGCTGCACCGGCAAGTCCACAACTTCCATACTCACGTAGACCACCGAGCCAGGGCAATGTCATCGTGGGCAGATGGATCTGCCCACGATGCCGCCGGTCTCGCCGATGCTCTCGAAGCCGGTGCGTGAGATCCCGCCGGGCATGTCGTACGAGCCGAAGTGGGACGGCTTTCGCACCATCTGCTTTCGCGACGACGACGAGGTCGAATTCGGCAGCCGCAACGAACGCCCGATGACCCGCTACTTTCCCGAACTGGTGGCAGCGGCCCGTGCCGAACTACCGCCGCGTTGCGTTGTCGACGGGGAGATCGTCATCGCCACCGGCGACGGCCTGGACTTCGAGGCGCTGCAACTGCGGCTGCACCCGGCCGCAAGCCGGGTCACGATGCTCGCCGAGCAGACGCCGGCGGCGTTCATCGCCTTCGATCTGCTGGCCCTCGGGGACGACGACTACACCGGAAAGCCGTTCGCCGAGCGGCGCGCCGCCCTGGTCGGCGCGCTGGGTACCGGACCGTCGTTTCACGTCACCCCCGCCACGACCGACCTCCCGACCGCGCAGCGCTGGTTCGACGAGTTCGAAGGGGCGGGTCTGGACGGCGTGATCGCCAAGCGGCTCGACGGGCCATACCTGCCGGGCAAGCGGGAGATGATCAAGGTCAAGCACCACCGCGACGCGGATTGTGTGGCCATGGGGTACCGGATCCACAAGAGTGGGGAAGGGATCGGGTCGATCCTGCTGGGCCTCTACCGGTCCGACGGCGAGCTGCAGATGGTCGGTGGCGCAGCGTCGTTCACCGCCAAGGCCCGGCTCAAGCTGCTGGCCGATCTCGAGCCGCTGCGGCTGGGCGACGAAGTGCGCGAGGGCGATCCGAGCCGGTGGAACTCCGCAGCCGACAAACGCTGGATTCCGGTGCGCCCCGAACGGGTATGTGAGGTGGCGTATGACCAGATGGAGGGCAACACCGTGCACGGCAGGCGTTTCCGGCATGCCGTGAAATTCCTGCGCTGGCGTCCCGACCGGGAACCGTCGAGTTGCACGTTCGACCAGCTCGACACGCCACTCAACTATGACCTCTACGACGTACTGGAGACGCGATAGTGCCAACGCCCGCAACCGAACTCGACGTCGACGGGGTCAAGGTCCGGTTCACCAACCCGGACAAGGCGTACTACCCGAAGCTGGGTAAGGACGGCACCAAGGGCAAGTTGATGGAGTACTACCTGCACGTCGCCGACCGCATGGTCGCGTTGTTGAAAGACCGGCCCACGCACCTGCAGCGGTTCCCCGACGGCATCGAAGGCGAGGAGATCTACCAGAAGCGGGTGCCGCAGAAGCATCCCGACTACCTGCAGACCTGTACGGTCACGTTCCCGTCCGGGCGGACCGCCGACGCGCTCAAGGTGACCCATCCGGCGGCGATCGCCTGGGCGGCACAGATGGGCACGATCACGTTGCACCCGTGGCAGGTTCGCTGCCCGGACACCGAGCATCCCGACGAGTTGCGGATCGACCTCGACCCGCAGCCGGGCACCGGATTCGCCGAGGCCCGCACGATCGCCTGCGACGTGCTCAAGCCCCTGCTCGACGAGCTGGGCCTGGTCGGCTACCCGAAGACCTCCGGCGGCCGTGGGGTGCACATCTTCCTGCGAATCGCGACCGACTGGGATTTCATCGAGGTGCGCCGGGCCGGCATCGCCCTGGCCCGCGAGATCGAGCGGCGCGCACCCGACGCGGTGACCACGTCGTGGTGGAAAGAAGAGCGGGGCGAGCGCCTGTTCATCGACTACAACCAGAACGCCCGCGACCGCACCTTCGCCTCGGCCTATTCGGCCCGCAAGACCCCGATCGCGACCGTGTCGACACCCTTGTCCTGGGATGAACTACGCACCGCCGACCCGGACGATTACACGATCGCCACCGTGCCCGATTTCCTTGCCGGGCGGGAGGATCCGTGGGCCGACATCGATTCGAAGAAGCAGTCGATCAAGCCTCTGCTGGATATGGTGGCCGCCGATGAGGAGCGCGGGCTCGGTGACCTGCCGTACCCGCCGAGCTATCCGAAGATGCCCGGTGAGCCGCCCCGGGTGCAACCCAGCAAAAAGGTCGCCGAGCATTGGGATGAGGACGGCAACCGCCGGTGACCGGGTTTGGATCGCCCCGCTGATGGCAACGCTGGCGGGGTGGATGACTGGGAATGTGTCATTGTCGGCGGTGGCGCGGCCGGACTGAGTGCGGCGCTGGTGCTCGGCCGGGCGCGGCGACGGACGCTGCTGATCGATGCCGGGGAACCGAGTAACGGGGTAGCACCGGTCATCGGTGGGTTACTCGGCCATGATCGCCGTCCACCCGCCGAGCTGTACGAGACGGGTCGGCGCGAGCTGTCGACCTACCCGAGCGTGCGGTACCGCGAAGGGTGCGTGCTTACCGGTGCTCCTGACGGCGACGGGTTTGTGCTCGAGGTCGACGACGGCGAGCAGGTGCGTGCCGGGCGGGTGCTGCTGGCCACTGGAATGCGTTACTGCCCACCGGAATTGTCGGGCCTGGAAGCGTTGTGGGGCAAATCGGTGTTCCAATGCCCGTTCTGTCACGGCTGGGAGGTACGCGACAAACGGCTGGCTGCCTTGGCCGCCGGTGAGGATGCCGTGCATGCGGCCCTGATGCTGCGGGGTTGGAGCGACGACGTGATGCTGCTCACCGATGGTGAACCCGATCTGACGGATGATCAGCGCCGGCGCCTGGAGGCCGCCAAGGTGGTCGTCGATGACCGCCGAGTCGTCGAACTGCACGGGCAGGACGGGCAATTGGAAGCGATCGGGTTCGCCGACGGCCATCGGCTGGACCGGGATGCCCTACTGGTCGAAGCGCCGCTGCGGCAACGGTCGACGCTGGCCGGGCAACTCGGTGCGGCCTGCACCGAGGGGCCACTGGGATCTGATGCGGTGCAAGTGGATTCGCTGCACCGCACCACTGCGCACGCGGTCTTCGTGGCCGGTGACCCGTGTACCGAACAGCCTCATCTGGCCGGCGCCATCGCGGCCGGTGCGCAGGCCGCGATGATCATCGTCCAGAGCCTGCTGGCCGACGAGTTCGACCTGCCCTATCCGCCGGACAGCGAGGATTAGACGTTGCCTCCACGAGCCAGCATCAGATCCAGGAACCGCTCGTGGTGATCGCTGGTGGCCATGGCATCGGCCGAGTCCATCAAGTGCAGCATGCCGATCCCGGTGGCGAACGTGGCTTGGGCTCGCAGTCGGGCGTCCTCGGGGCTGAACCCGTGATCGGAGTACGCCCTCGTGACGGCGACCAGCACCCGATGATCGGCTGCCCGCACGTTCGCGGCCGCGATGTCGTCGGAGCGGGCCCACTCCCGCATCGCGCGTTCCAGGATCCAGTGTTGCGGGCCCATCAGGGCCTGCATCATCCGCGACAGCCGTTCTCTCGGCGGCAGATGCTCGAGTTCGGCCAGCGAGCGGCGGTCCTCCTCCAGAAACGCATTCCACGACGCGACCAAGGCGGCCCGGTAACCTTTCATATCGGTGAAATGCCAGTAGAAGCTGCCCCGCGTGGCGCCGATCTGCTCGCAGAGCCGCTCGATCTTGAGCGCTCGCATCCCGTCGGACGCCAGCAGGGCATACCCGGCCTGTATCCAGTCGTCAGCGGTCAAGTTGCCGGGCGTGCCCCGGCGTTCCCCTACCATCCGAACAGAGTATGAGACGACGTGACCCGATGAACGTGTTGTTCGTGACGATGGACGGCGGCGGCAATGTGCCGCCGATGCTGACGGTGGCCGGTGCGGTGGCCGCCTCGGGGCACCGGGTGCACGTCATCGGGCACGAGACCCTGCGGCACCAGGTCGAGAATGCGGGACTTGCGTTCAAGGCCTATCCGACCGCACGGGACTGGGATTCGCACCGGGAACAAAGCGCGCTGAGCTGGGTGCCGATGTTCAACGACGCAAACATCGGGGCCGACGTCCGGCAGCTGTGCCAGCACGACACCCCGGACGTGGCCGTCGTCGATTGCATGTTGCTCCCGGCACTGGCGGCCGTGCAGGACGCCGGCATACCGCATGCCGTGTTCACCCACACCCTGCGTCATTACCTCAACGGTCAGTACCGGCTCGGAGCCGGAACCGCCGCACGCCTGTACGGATACCGGATCAGCCGGCTGTGGGATGCGGCCGACGTCAACATCGTCGCGACGGTGCGGCGGCTCGATCCCGAATCGAGACGCCCGCAGCCCGGCAACGTCCGATGGGTGGGCGCGATCGTTCCCGGGTGCCGTCCGCACCGTCCCGAACGGCCGCCGCTGGTGCTTGTCAGCATGTCCAGCAACGGATTTCGGGGCCAGCGTCGCACCCTGGCACGGGTGATCGAGGCGTTGGCGCCACTGCCGCTACGGGCGGTGGTCACCACCGGTGGGGCCATCGACCCGGGCTCCCTGCCGGCCGCGCCGAATGTCGAGGTCCGCGGCTACGCCGACCACGGTGAGCTGATGCCCAGATGTTCGTTGCTGGTCGGACACGGTGGCCACGACACCACATTCCGGGCGCTGGCTCACGACATGCCGGTCCTGATCATCCCGGCCAGCGGCCTGTCGGATCAGCGACTGGTCGGGCAGTCGATCGCCGCCGCGGGTGCCGGGCTGACCCTGAACAGGTCGTCGTCGACCGAATCCATCCGACGCGCGGTCGACGCGATGCTCAGCCATCCGGCCTATCGGTTCACCGCAGCCGAAATCGGCAGGGAGATAAGGGGATCCCGAGCCGTCGACCGGGCGGCCCAGCTGATCACCGAACTGGCCTGATCAGCCCGCGGTCGGCACGTGCAACCCGAATGGAACCGCGGCCAGCAAGGTGACCGGCACCGATGCGCCGCTGGGCACCTGGTAGGCGCGGCTTTCGCCGGGGCGGGCCCCGAGGATCGCTTCTCCCAGCGGGGATTGCAGTGAGTACACCTCGATGTCACCGTATTCCGCGCCGCGAGCGCCGAGCAGGAATGTCTCGGTCTCACCCGTCTCGTCGTAACGCACGGTCAGCACCATGCCCGGCTCGGCCACTCCGTCGTCGGGCGGAGCGTCGCCGACAACGGCGTTGAGCAGCAGATCGTGGATGTGCTGGATTCTGGCCTGGCGGGCTCGCTGGATGGCCACCTGGTTCTCGTCGGAATCCTGGGCGGCCTCGGTGCTGATCAGCTCACGCAGGGTCGAGAGCTCCTGCTGGAGCCGCTCGTTCGCCTCGGGAGAGATCCAAACACGTTGGCTGACAGTCATTTCAGTTTCCTTCCGGTGATGCGGAAATGCCGTCAGGGGCGGGTCGGAGGCTCCGCCCCTGACGGCTTGTCGGCCCATTTAGGGCAACGTCGAGGGTGCTCAGCGCAGCGGATCGAATTCTCGAAGCGCTTCGGGTTGTTTTCCGGTGGTGATGTACTCGGCGAGCAGGCGGCCGGTGACCGGACCGTGGGCCAGGCCCCACATGCCGTGGCCTCCCGCCACGTAGATGCCCTGACTCACCTCACCGATCAGGGGGCGCCCGTCCGGGGTCACCGGACGCGGGCCCACCCACACGTCGGTGCGGGCATCCCAGTCCACCCCGTCGAGCAGCGGAGCGGCCGAGGCCACGATCGCCTCGACCCGTGCCGGCTGCGGCGGGTCCTCCGGCGAGCGGAACTCCATGGTTCCGGCGACGCGCAGCCGGCCCTGATACGGGGTGCAGGCGACGCGCGCGTCGGGTAGATAGATGGGGCCGAGGATCGGGCGGTGCACCGGCACGGTGAACGAGTACCCGCGACCGGCCCGCACCGGGGTGTCCACCCACCGGCCGGCCAGCCGGGACAACCAGGCGCCGGTGGCGATCACCGCGGCGTCGGCGCTCAGCAATCGGTCCGGCAGCGTCACGATCACCCCGAGGCCCAGGGGCTGCACATCGGTCACCTCGGCGGTGACCAGGTTCCCGCCCCGGGCGACGACGGCGTCGGCCAGCGCGTGCACGAACCGGCCCGGGTCCACGAAGCGCTGCCCTTCGACGCTGATGCCGGCGGTGATCGCCGGGGAGGCCAGCGGAACGTGCTCGCGCAGCGATTCCCCGGACAGGCCGGTCACCGTCACGGTCTCCCCGACGGCGGCCATCCGGCGGAGTTCGTCCATCAGGTGCTGGGCCTGCCGACGAGTCTCGAACAGCGCAGTGATCGCGCCGTCGGTCGTCGGGACGTCCACCCCGTTGCCGGTCAGCACGTCGTAGGCCTCGATGCACTCCTGGTTGAGCGGGACGTTGGCCTTGGCGGCCCTGGTCCACGACGAGAGCCGGCAGTTCATGGCGAATTTGGCCAGAAATGACCACAGTCCGAGGTCAGCGCGCAACGGAATGTGCAGAGGCGCCGTCGGGCTGGCCAGTGAGCGCAGGCCGTAGCGCAGCACGGTGGGGTCGTTGAGCGGGATGGTGAGCGTCGGCGAAACCCAGCCGGCATTGCCCCACGAGGCACCCGCGGCCGGGCCCGTGCGATCGACCACGGTCACCTTGACCCCGCGCTCCTGCAGGAACCATGCCGTGGACAGGCCGACGATGCCCGCACCCACGACGACCGCTGACCGCGGCCCGCCGTCCATGCGCTCGACCCAATTCATGGCTCCATGGTGAGGGCGGACACAGCGCCGTGGTTTGAACCGTTCCGACAACTGTCGATGGTTCGATTGTCGATTTACGACAGTTCTTCGGTGGCGGCAAGCTCGATCATCATCGCGAGCCGCTTGCGCGCATCAGCCAGGTTGAGCTGGGTCAGCTCGATCATCTTCCGCAGCCGGTAACGCACGGTGTTCTCGTGCACGCCCAGCGCGCGGCCCGCCTCCGCGAGGTCGCCCTGAGCCTCCAACCACGCGCGCAGCGTCGCGGCGTACTGCGTGCCGTGGGCCAGGTCGTGGGCGCGCAGCTCGGCGACCGGCCCGCGCTGCGGGGCGCGTCCGGCGCGGGCGGCGATCCGCAACCGTTGCAGCAGGATGTCGTCCCAGGCCTCGTCGTACACCGGGGCCGGACCGGTCCGTCGCACCTCGTGCAGGGCCAGACATTCGTCGGCCTCGCCGCGGGCCAGCGCCAGCTCGGCCACGGTGGCCGGTCCGCTGATCCCGGCCACCACGGTGACCGGATCGGGCAGCGCGGCGCGCAACCCCGTCACCCAGGTGACCGCGGCCTCGGCCTCGGCGCCGGGCAACACGGTGTAGACGGTGTTGCCGGCCAGGGCGCTGCGCCCGGGCCGGGACCAACCGAAACCGGCGGTGGCCCGCTCGAAGGCCAGCAGCAGGGCGGCGTGCCGCTCGTCGGCGGTGTGGGCTCGCAGCGCGATCACCCGCAGCGGTGTCTGCGGCAACGCCAGCCGGCTGGCCGCCGTGGTGGCGTCGGCAGCCCCCTCGAGCAGACGGATCACCAACTCGGATTCCACCTGGCGTTCCAGGTCAGCGCTGGCGCGGGAGCGCAGCAGGTGCAGAGCCACCATGCGGGCACCGTCGGCCAGTGCGGCCCGGCGCGCATCAGGCAGCGGGTCGGCACAGGTCACCCAGATCGAGCCGAGCAGTTCCCGACCGGCCCGGGCCGCCACCACCATCCGCCCGGTCAGGCCGTGCTCGTCGTCACCTTCGACGAACATCGGCTCGTCGGATTCGGTGAGATGACGGAACACCCCACGCGCCTCGAACAGTGCACGCAGCCGTCGCGAGGCCTGCCGGCTCAGGATCGTCTCGGCGCGGGCCGGATCGGCGTGCTGCTGCAGCCGCGAGTAGGCCAGCACGGCGCTGCGCCGGTCTTCGATGGTGACCGCGCCGCCCACGGCGTCGGCCAGGCTGTCCGCCAGGGCGAACAGATCCGTCGGGCCGCGCCCGGATTCGGTTTCCCGGCCCTCGAGCACCACGCCGTAGACCACGGCCGCCAGCTCGCTCCAGGACACCTCCGGTTCGACGGTCATCACCGCGATGCGGCTGCCACTGATCACCTCGTCGTCGGCGGTGTCGGCGCCCCGAACCAACACCACCACGGCGCGAGCGGCCTCTGCCCAGCTGACCGCCTCGGTGAGGGATTCGGCGCCGACGGCCAGCAAGACGTCACCGATGATGGGCCCGGGCTCGTGCATCACCACGTTGCGCAGCTCGGTGGAGCGCGGGGCCGGGCGGGATCCTGGTGCCGGGGGGCGCAGCCGCACTCCATAGCCGCCCAGGACGTTGATCAGGCGGTCCAGCGTGACCACGGACTACGGCCCGGCCGCCAGGGTGGCCTTGCCGGTGCGTTGCTGACCGGCGGCATCCAGCCACGTCAGCGCGATCACGTCACCGGGATAGTGCTGATCGAGAACCAACGTCAAGGTCCGCGCCGAATCCAGCCGGGTGCCGTCGATGTCGACCAGCAGGTCACCGGGGATCAGACCGGCGGCCTCGGCCGGGCCACCGCGGATCACGTCCTGGATGATCACGCCGCCGTTCTGCCGCTGTGCGGTGCGCACCCCGACGCCGAGCATGGTGGGCGGCCCGATGTGCACCGAGTTCGACGGGGTGCGGGACCGGATCTGGCCGGCGACGGACATCGCGTCGTTGATCGGGATGGCGAACCCCTTGCCGCCCGGTCCCATGCGGAAGTTCACCGACGCGGCCGTCGTCATCCCGACGACCTGTCCGGCGTCGTTGACGACGGGACCGCCCGAGTCGCCGGCCCGTACCGGTGCGGCGAACTCGAACAGGCCGTTGATCTCGTCGGTGGCGCCGGTCAACTCGTCCTCGGCGTTGACGGTCCGCCCGAACGCGCTGACCGTGCCGACCTCACGGGTCAGGGGTGCGTTCGTACCCCCGGCGTTGCCGAGCGCGACGACACCCGCGCCCGGGGCCAGCGCGGCCGAATCCCCGATCGGCGCCGGGAGCAGGCCACCGGCACCGTGCAACTGCAGCACCGCGACGTCGTTCTGCCGGTCATAACCGATCAGGTCGGCCGGGAACTGCCGGCCGGCCACCGTCGCCAGGATCGTGTTGGCGCCCTGGACCACGTGGTAGTTGGTCAGCACCTCGCCGGTCGGCGACAGCACGATTCCGGTGCCGATCCCGTAGGCCTGCTGGTAGTCGACCACGGTGTCGATGCGGGCGACCGACGGTTCGACCAGGGTGGCGGCGGTTTCAGGGTCGGCCGGTGCCGCGACGGCAGGGGCCAGCGGGGCGACGACGGTCGCGGCAGCAGTCAGTGCCGCGGCGAGAATCGCTCGGACCGGATGTGAGCCCAGTTTGCTCATGTATCCCATCTTGGCCGGGCGAGCGCGTGATGTCGACGCGATTGGTCCGCGTCAGTCCTCGGCGGTGACTTCGCCGCGTGATCGCCAGCCGCGCCGCTTCGTGGTGCTCTTGCTGGACGGCCGCTTGTTGCGCAGGGACTTGCCTGTCTCAGGCTCGGCTTCGGTCTCGTCTGCCTCAGCAGCTTCGTCGGCGTCTTCGGTCTCTTCGACCTCTTCGGCCTCTTCGACCGCGTCGGTCTCTTCGGTCTCAGCCTCGGTCTCGGCGTCCGCCTGCTTGCGGGTGCGGCGGTTGACCTTTTCCTTGGTCTTGAGCGGCTTCGGCGGTGGCGGCGGCAGCTCGGCGACGAAGGCCAGATAGAAGGCGAAGATGCCGAGCAGCGCGATCGCGGCGG